>CAZONY010000149.1:0-6097 GCA_964581215.1 uncultured Chitinophagaceae bacterium
GAGGCGTCACCTCTTATACGACCTCTTTGGCTTTTTCGGTGCTTGACCCTCTTGGGCATCAGCGCCATCGCCAGTCTCCTCGTACATGCCTTGGTTCACCCACACCTGCACTCCGATGTTGCCCTGCGCCGTGGGAGCCTCGCAGAACCCATAATCAATTTTGGCCCGCAGCGTGGAAAGTGGCATCGCTCCGGCGATCGCCTTCTCGCACCGCGACATTTCCGCACCACCCAGACGGCCAGCCAACTGGATCTTCACTCCCTTGGCGCCGGCGTCCATCGTCGTCTCGATCGCACGCTTGAGGGTCCGCCGGAAGGCCGCCCGCTTGGAAAGCTGATCGGCGATGTCCTCGGCGATGAGCTGGGCCTGGATTTCCGGCCGCCCCACCTCCTCCACCTTGAGATTCACGCGCCGGCCGAGCAGATCCTGCAACTCTTCCTGCAGGCGATCCACCTCCTGCCCCTTCCGGCCGATGATCACCCCCGGCCTCGCCGAGTGGAGGATCACCTTCACCTCGTCGCGAGTCCGCTCGATCTCCACCTTCGGGATGGCGGCGGCGCGATACTTCGTCTTGAGGAAGCGACGGACCTTGAAGTCCTCCATGAGGAGGTCCCGGAAGTCCTTCTTCGAGGCATACCAACGGCTCTTCCAGGGCTCGGTGACGCCCGTTCGAAAACCGGTTGGATGAACTTTCTGACCCATGATCGTTTTCCTTCGCTCGTCAGCCCGCCTGGTCGATGGGCGCCGTATCGAGCGCCACCTTGATGTGCGACATGCGTCGCTTGATTTGGAACGCCTGGCCCCGCGACATGGGGCGAATCCGCTTGAACATCGGCCCCCCGTCGATCCGGGCATCCACCACCACGAGATCATCGACCGCGGGCGCCTGCTGATGCTCGGCGTTGCCCAGCGCGCTCTTGATGACCTTTTCCAGCATTCGGGCCCCCCGGTGGGGCTGAAAGCGGAGAATGTCGAGCGCCTCGTCGGCAAACTTGCCGCGGACGAGGTCGGCCAGAGCCCGAACCTTGCGCGGACTGATGCGGGCGTACTTGTGGGTGGCGGTATATGGCATGATCGTTCCTCGTTAGGTGGCTGCTGCCGCCTTGGTGCCGCCGTGCCCACGGAACGTCCGCGTCGGGGCGAACTCGCCCAGCTTGTGGCCGACCATGTCTTCGGTGACGAACACCTTCAGATGCTGCTTGCCGTTGTGCACCATGAACGTGAGGCCGATGAACTCGGGCACGATCGTGCAGGAGCGAGCCCAGGTCTTGATCGGCTCCCTCTTGCTGCCCGCCAACTGCGCCTCCACCTTTTCGAAGAGGCGGGGATCGACGAACGGTCCCTTTTTTGCACTGCGTCCCATGATGCTCGCGACGGGCAAAGCCCGCCCCACGTTTTTCCGACGGGCCGAGGCCCGCCCCGGTTGATTGTTACCTGAGTTTCAGCTGCCCATACCGACGACTCTTGCGGCGCCTGAGAATGGCGGCACCCGAGGGCTTCCGCGGTTTCCGCGTGCTGCCACCCTTGGCGCTCTTGCCGGTGGGGCTCACCGGATGACGACCGCCCTTGGTTCGCCCTTCACCACCGCCGTGCGGATGGTCGATCGGATTCATGGCGGTGCCGCGGACGTGGGGACGGATGCCCATCCACCGCTTCCGCCCAGCCTTGCCGAGCACCACGTTCATATGCTCGGCGTTGCCGAGGACGCCGATCGTGGCCCGACAAGCGGCCGGCACGCGACGAATTTCACCGCTGGGAAGCGTGAGCTGGGCCCACTGTGCCTCGCGGGCCAGGAGCACCGCGGCCGAGCCCGCCGATCGGCACAAGCGACCGCCCCGCCCGGGCTGCATCTCGATGTTGTGGACCTGCATGCCGAGCGGGATCGCCGACATCGGAAGGCAGTTGCCCACCTCCGGCGGCGCCGCAAGACCGCTCTGCACCACGCCGCCCACCGCGAGCCCCTCCGGAGCGAGAATGAACCGCTTGTCGCCGTCAGCGTAATGCACGAGAGCGATGCGGCAGGTACGGTTGGGGTCATACTGGATCGCGCGCACCGTGCCCGGCACGCCATCCTTGTCGCGCCGAAAGTCGATCAGCCGGTAGTGCTGCATATGGCCGCCGCCGCGATGCCGGGCGGTGATCTTGCCCTGGTTATTGCGACCGCCGGTCTTTTTCTTCCTGGTCCGCAACGCCTTCGGCACGGACACACCGGCCGTCAGTTCGGCGAAATCCGACACGCTCGCGTTCCGGCGGCCAGGACTGGTCGGCTTGTAAGTGCGAATGCCCATGAGATGACTCGTTTTCGGAAAAGCCTGTTCAGAAGAGGTTGATCTTGGATTCGGCCGCGAGGGTGACGATCGCCTTCTTCCACGCCTTGGTGCTGGTCCGTCGCATCCGGCTTCGTCGCGCCTTGCCAAGGCGATTCTGCACGGCCACCTTCTCCACCTTGACGCTGAACATCTCCTCGACCGCCCGGCGAATGTCGGCCTTGGTGGCTTCAGGCACCACCTCGAAGGAATAGGCATTGTGCCGAGTGGCCCGATGCATGCCCTTCTCGGTCACCAAGGGCCGGACGATCACCTGATGCGGCGCGAGATGCGGCGTCAGGACGGGCGGAGGAGGGACGGGAACAGCCATGGATCACTCCTTCTCCTTGACCCGCGACCGCTTGGCGGCGGGCTTTGGCGACCGCGGCTTGACCGCGGCCCGGAACGCATCGAGGGCCCCTCTGGTCATCACGACCGCCCGGGGCTGGAGAATCGACCAAGCATTGAGGTCGGCCACCGGGGCGACCGACACGCCCGAGATGTTGCGAGCGCTCTTCCAAAACGTCGGGTCGTGCTTCTCGGCCGAGAAAAGCACCGTCTTGTCACCGAGCCCCAACGCCTTGATCATCCGCGCCACGGCGGCCGTCTTCGGAGCCTCGAGAGACACCCCTTCCACGAGCCGCACATCATCGTCGGCCAAACGGGCGGCGAGCGCCATCCGCGCCGCGGCCTGGAGCGCCTTGCGCGGCATCCGCCAGCCAAAGTCACGAGGGCGCTTGGCGAAAATGTGACCGCCACCCCGCCGCGTGCCGCTCCTCCGGGCACCGGCACGAGCATTGCCCGTGCCCTTCTGCCGATAGAGCTTCTTCGTCGAGCCGGCCACCTCGCCGCGGGTCTTCGTCTTTTGCGTGCCCTGCCGCTGATTGGCCTGATACATCACGATCGCGTCGTGCAGGAGCTGCTTGTTGACCTCGGGGGCGAGCTCCGCCGGATCGATCTCATAGGAGCCGACCTTCTTGCCGGTCATGTCATCAACGGCGAGATTCACTTGCCACCTGCCTTCTTCTTGCCGGCGGGAGCGGCGACCCCGACCTTCCGGATCTTGTTTGTCTGCCGAACCACCACGTAGCTGCCCGCCGGCCCGGGAATGGCACCCCGCACGAGCAGCAGGTTGTTCTCCCGGTCGATCCGCACCAGCTTCAGATTCCGCATCGTCGACCGTTCGTTTCCGAATCGGCCGGCCATGCGCTTGCCCTTGAATACGCGGGCCGGAGAAGTGTTCATCCCGGTACCACCCTGGTGACGATGCACCTTCTTCACGCCGTGACTGGCACGCTGCCCTTTGAAGCCGTGACGCTTCATGACACCGGCCGTGCCGCGACCCTTGGTGGTGCCGGTGACGTCCACGAATTCGACGCCATCGAAGAGTTCGACCGTGAGAACCTGGCCTACCTCGACCCCGTCGCACGCGCCACGAAACTCCCGAACGAACCGCTGCGGTTCGCAATCAGCCTTCGGAAGAGCCGGCACGCCGGCCTCCGACCGCGACTTTGCCCGACGGCCATCGAGCGAGGCCACCTGCCCCCGCACTGCCCGACTGACGAGCCGCCGCGGCTTGTCGCGAAAGCCGACCTGGACGGCAGCATAGCCGTCGCGTTCTTGACTCCGCACGAGCAGCACGGGACACGGACCAGCCTCGATCACAGTGACCGGCACAACCGTGCCGTCGGCATCGAACACCTGCGTCATCCCCACCTTGCGGCCCAGCAACCCCTTGAGGGGAGAGGTCGCGACGGCAGAGGCGGTATCGGTTGCAGCCATGTTCCTTGTCGCCTGCGAAAACCATGCCCGTGGCGCTTGCACGCCGCCCACGGTTTCGCAATCACGCTCGAAGCCGTCGGCTACGGGAGCACCGGGAACCTGTCGCCCCGCGTCTGACGACGAGGGAAGTTCCGGGCCTTACCCGCAACGCCTTCCAAGCATGCTGTTTCGTGCGCTCCTGATCTGGTCTCTGTGGTGCGTGGCCACCCCGCTCCGTCAGCGGGACGATGCCTTGATTTTGATGTCGACGCCGGCCGGGAGGCTCAGTTTGTTGAGGGCCTCGATGGTCTTGGCGGTCGCCTGCACGATGTCGATCACCCGCTTGTGCGTGCGGATTTCGTACTGCTGACGTGCCTTCTTGTCGATATGCGGGCCGGAAAGCACCGTATATCGCTCGATCCGCGTCGGCAGCGGGATCGGGCCATGAACCTCCGAATTCGTCCGCTTGGCCGTATCGACGATCTCCGCGGCACTCTGATCGAGCACGGCATGATCGTAGGCTTCCATGCGGATGCGAATGATTTCTTGGGTGGAACCGGCCACGATGACGCTCCAAAAATTTCACGACACGGCCGAGCCCGGTGAGGCCAAACCGTCCAATCGTTCGCAGGGCCGCGTCGGCATCGTGCCACGCCACCCGGAAGAAAGGCTCGTCCGCGGGCGGTAGCCCGGCCAAACACTGCCTTTTTCGCGACGCCTCTCACGGCCGAAAAGGCCATGCCCGGCGCTGCGGGATTGAGCCCCGGAATCTAAAACCACGGTGGAGCGATGTCAACACAGTGGATTTTCAGGGCCGAATGAGGAAAACGCCCGCGGCGCGTCCGCGACCGCCGACCGCACCAAGAACATCCGTTCACTGATCCTGAATGCGTTCCAGACGGATGTCGCGGTACTCGACCCACATGGGCTTGCCGGCGTGCAACTGCAGGGCCAGCACTCCCTTTGAAAGCGCCAGAGTCGGCTCGTTGTCGGTAAAATCGAGGATGAGCCGACCGTTCAACCAGTGGCGGATGTGATTGCCCTCGGCCCGGATCACGACGTCGTTCCAGTCGTCGATCCGCATCAGCGCTGCGAAGCCATCTTGGTCGATGAGCCGTTGGTCCGCTTTTGAGGGTCCGTCGGGCCCCCATGCCCCCCGTTCTCCGACCTGGCAAATCCGGCCCCGCCGCCCCCCCTCGTCGTAGATGAACCCAGACACGTTGGGGAGCCTGTTCTCGTTGCGGATTTCGTGCTGGTAGCCGCGCACCACCCACGCGTTCCGTGCCGAATCGTCGGCAATGCGCCGCGAGCGGTACTGGACGCCGGAATTGTTGGTGGCGTTGCACCGGAACGAGAGCCGGAGTTCGAAATCCGCCACGTCCCAAGCCCCCTGCCAGATGAGGAACGTGTTGCCGTTGGCCACGTTTTCAGCCGTCGTCTCGCCGTGGATGACACCGTCCCGAACGCTCCACAACCGGGGATCGCCATCCCACCCGGCCAGATCCCGGCCGTTGAAGAGCCGTTCCATTCCGGCCGGCTCGGCATGCAGCGTCATGGCATCGTCGGCCGAGACGGGAGCCGCCAGGACGACGGCCAGAGATACGATCACGAACGGGATCGGCGACGTCATACGATTCTCCCGGGAGCGAAAGGATCACATCCGGCCGAGTATATACGCCACGCGGCAGCCGCAGCGGCGGCAGCCGGCCGGGCGATCACGGAATCGATGGCGTCGTCTCAGCGGCCCGCGCGGGAGAACTCGGCGCACCGCCAGGATCGAGCATCGCCCCATCGGCCAGGAGCCGTTCCCGAAGCGTCGCGTAAGGCACGTCTTGAACCGGCCCGCCGGCCACGATCGCGAGGGCCGCCGCCGTGCCGGCCGCCTGCCCAAGTTCCATGGAGACCGGCTCCATGCGGAGCGACCCGTAGGCCGCGTGCGACGCGCTCACACACACCGGCACGAGGAGGTTGGTGCACTCTTCCCGCTGCGGCCGGATCGCACGCCACGACAGCCCATACGGCCTGGGGGG
>CAZONY010000150.1:0-6085 GCA_964581215.1 uncultured Chitinophagaceae bacterium
CTTCCGACCGGAGGTCGGCAAGGCTGCTCGGGCCATGGATGGCCGAGCAGCCGTACAGTTAATACCGCGCCTCAAATCCCGCGAAGCCGCCGTGGATGATCGAATTCGAGCCGGCCGTGATGCCGGAAAGATCCTCCGGATCGGGTGGGATCGTCGCCGGCCACTGCTGATCGGCCTGCGAGACGTTGCCCACGCCGACGACGCGGTAGCCCATCCACAGGCTCCAGCGTTCGGTGAGGTCCCATGCCACCGACGTATCGACGGATCCCAGCCAGGAGAAGACGCCGAGCGTCGAGTGGACCGCGGAGCCGTCGAGCGTGGAGGTGTCGGTGATCGCGTTGCCGGCCAGGAGAAACTTGGGCACCGCCGAAAACCGCCATCGCGGCGCGAATGCCCAGTCGAACTTCGCCCCCACCTGGCCGCCGAAGAGGTTGTTGTTGGTGGCCACGTCGAGCTCGGTGCCGTCGGCGGCCAGTGTGAGCACGTCCTGGAGCTGGAAGTAGCGGAAGCCGGCCAGCCACATCAGGTTGACGCGACGGTCCGGCGGCAGGTATTCGGGCCGCTCGGCGAGCGAATACAGCCAGTTGATTTCGACATCGCTCACGAGGTCGGATCGCTGGAGCGTGCCGGTGGTGGCCCCCGACGTGGCCTCGGTCGTCGATCCGATGTTGTAGACACCCCAGTAGATCATCTCGACGGCGTGGTGCTGCCGCGCACCGAACCAGCGGCCGACGCGCAGATCCACGCCTCCCGGCCACGACGCCGAGGCGTCGGCCGTGTCGAACACCAGGCCCCCGGGACCGGTGGACGTCGTGCCGGCGGGCAGCGTGCGGGTCATGACCAGGCCGCTGGCGCTGGCGAACCACCGCGGCCACCGGGCGAACGGCTCCGGCTGCATTTCGTGGGGGAAGCCCGGGAGCGACGTCGCGCCGTCGGGCTCCGCGATGTAGAGCGGCGGCCCGGGGGGCGGCGGCAGCGGCTGTTGGGCAGACGCCCTCATGCAGCAGCACACGACCGCCACGCCGACGACGGCGGCCCGGCGGAGGGCGGTGGGGGCGGCGATGCCGGTCATGGAGTCGTCCCGGAGAAAAGAGCCTTGCGCGCGGAGCGTCGGCGAAAATCGCGGTCGCAGTCAAGCCCTCTCGCCGACGGCGACCGTCCCCGTGCCGCGCAGAAACAGCGTAGACTTGTCGGCTTTCCGGGAATGCCGCGACGGCCGCGGCCACCCCGCAAGGTGAGGAGTCTGCGCAGGTGGCGGCATCTTCCACACGGTCTCCCCGGATCACCCGCAGCCGTGCGGTCGCCTGGCTCGACGGACGGATCAACTACGAGCGGATCGTGCCCACGGCCGCCCGGGGCGGGTCGTTCAATCTCGGGGCCATGCGCCGCCTGCTCGCGGAACTGGGCTCTCCGGAGAAGCGGTTTCGGGTCGTGCACGTCGCCGGCACGAAGGGCAAAGGGTCCACCGTGGCCATGCTCTCCGCCGTGCTGACCGCGGCCGGTCACCAGGTGGGCCGCTACATGTCGCCCCACGTGTACGCCCTCGAGGAACGGATCGGTATCGGCGATGAGCCGATCTCGGCCGCCGATCTCGGCCGGGCGATCGCGACCGTGATGCCGGTGGTCGATGCGCTCGACGCACGGGCGGCCCGCGCCGGAGGCCGGGGGCCGACCTGGTTCGAGGTGCTGACCGCCGCGGCGTTCGTGCACTTCGCCCGCAGCGGCATCGATCTGGCCGTGATCGAGACCGGGCTCGGGGGCCGGCTCGATGCCACGAACGTGTCGCGGCCCGTGCTCTCGATCATCACGAGCATCGGTCTCGACCACATGCGGCTGCTGGGATCGACGATTCCCATGATCGCGGGGGAGAAGGCGGGGATCATCAAGCGAGGGTGCCCGGTGATCTCCGCCGCGGGCAGCCGTGAAGCCGACGACGTGATCGCCGCGGTGGCCGCCCGGCGGCGGGCGCCGCTCCTGCGCCTGGGGCGGGAGTTCGACCTCCAGACGTTCCCGCGACGGGCCCGCGGCGCCACGTGTGAACAGTTTTCCGTCGCCATCCGCAACCGCTCCGACCGGATGCCCCCCGCGCCGGCCGCAGCTGCCGAGCCCTACGAGATCGGCATGCCGGGCCTGCATCAGGCGGCCAACGCCGCCGTCGTCGTGGTGGCGGCGCGGATGCTCGATCGCCTGGGCTGGCCGATCCCCGACGACGCCGTCGTGGCCGGGCTCCGCGACACGCTCCTGCCGGCGCGGATCGAGATCCGCGGCCGGCGGCCCCTGCTGGTGGTCGATGCGGCCCACAACGTCGATTCGATGGCGGCGCTCGTCGCGGCGGTGGCCCCGCTCGCGTCGCGGCATCGCCCCCGCGTGCTCGTGTTCGCGTCCAGCGGCGACAAGCAGATCGAGTCGATGCTGGCCACCGTCCGCGGGCGGTTCGATCACGTGGTGCTGACGCGGTACGTCGCCAACCCCCGTGCCGCGACGACCGAGCAACTGGTTGCGGCGGCCCGGGGGGCGGGACTGTCGCACGTGCGCACGGCGGAAGATCCGCCGTCGGCGGTGCGGCTGGCGAAGGCGCTGGCCGGCCCCCGGGGCCTCGTGTGCGTGGCGGGAAGTTTTTTCCTGGCCGCGGAGGTGTGAGCGCCAGCCAGCGCCGCCGGCGAAAGCCTGCATGTGGCGCTCCCGCCACGCTACAACAGGTCGAGCGCGCGGGCCAGGACGGGATCGGCGTCGCGCGGCCGTTTGGCCGGCGGTGAGGAAACGATCGCCGCGGCGCCCCCCTGGGCCGTGGCCCGGCTCGGCGCAGCGCAGCAATCCGGCCGGTCGTCGGCGAAGAAGGTGGCGTCGCGAGTCTCACGCCACGACCGCGTGGACTCCGCCTGCTGCCGCGTGGGCGTGATCTCGTGCTCAGGCCGCGGACTCACGCCCCACGTGGAGGCCGCGCCGTCGTCCGAAGAGCGATGGATGGGCACGAGGCTGGGGCGGAGATATTCCGCCGTCGTGAGCTTGAGCGTGGCCGATCCGTCGGAAAGAGGCAGCAACGACTGCACCGTGCCCTTGCCGTAGGAGCGGCTGCCGACCACCGTCGCCCGCCCATGATCCTGCAAGCAGGCGGCCACGATCTCCGCAGCGCTGGCGGTGAGCCCGTCGATGAGCACCACGATCGGCATGTCGGATGCGGCACACCCGGGCGTGGCATGCCGCGGCTCGGATTCCCCGCTGCCGTGCCTGGTGGAAACGATCACGCCCTCCTCGAGGAACGCATCGCACACGTCGATCGCGGCGTCGAGCAGGCCGCCACCGTTGCCGCGGAGGTCGAGGATCAGGCCGCGGGTTTTTCCATCGCACCGCGCCGCGACGGCCTCGAGAGCCCGATCGATTTCCGTCGCGGTCCGCTCGCCGAAGTGCATGATCCGGATGATCGCCACGCCGTCTTCACCCTCGATCCACCAGTTCCATGATCCGTCGGGCAGCCGGCGGTCGCCGAGCACGCTCTCGATCTCGATCCGCTCGCGGGTGAGGGGCACCTCACGCCGAACCGTCTTCGCGGGATTCACCGCGGCGATCACGGTCGGGTCGAGCGTGGCCGCGGCCGGCGGAGCCTGCGCCGGTTGTGACACGCCGACGACCACCACCGTGCCGGGCACACCGCGCAGCCGCCGCACGATGTCGTCGAAGCCGAGGCTCTCCGCCGTCGCGCCGTCGATCGACTCGATGACGTCTCCGGCGTTGATGCCGGCCCGCCATGCCGGCGACCGCACGATCGGCTTGCGCACGATGACGCGATCGCCGACGGCCGAGAGTTCCAGCCCGACGCCGCCGAACTCCTGGTCGAGCACGGCATTGAGTTCGTCCTGCTCGTCGCCGGCGATGAAGCCGGAGTGCTCGTCGAGCGACGCGAAGACACCCTTCATCGCCGCGTCGAAGAGACGATCCTGATCGACCGGCTCCACGTAGCGCCGCTCGATCGCCGTCACGACCTCGGCGAATCGCCGCCCCGGACGGGCGTGGTCGAGCGCCAGCCAGCCGATGCAGCCGACCACGAGCGATACCAGCAGGAAGACCGCGTTGCGTTTGGGCATGGCATGACCGTCGATGCCCCTGACTATACGCGATGCCGGGCCGGAAGATGAAAGGCCTCCCGGGGGGAATATCGTCGCGGGGCCGGCATGGTGCAGTTTGCCCAAACCCCCGCCGGCGACCGAAACGGGCGCGCCAAGCGGTCTGGCGGCAGCGGCCGGTCGTTCATACGATCCCGCCCGTTTTCGTCGCCCCACTACCTTGTCCGGGAAGGCCGCGCTACCCATGCCCAGCCGAGCACGACCCCGTAATCGCCGCCGTCGGGAGAGCGGCACCGATTCTCTCGAGGCCCTCAAGCCGATGATGGTGCTCGGCCTGTTGGGGATGATCCTCTACGGTGCGTATGTGATGGTGCAGAAGGGGAAATCGGGGGCGAAACTCGACGACGCCCCGTCCTTCGCTCCGCCCGAGGGCATCGCCGCCCCCGCCGTGACCATGCCTCCGCCGGTGGCCTCCGCCGGTCCGACGACAACGTGGGCCCAACCGCCCGCCGCGCCTGCCAAGCCGGAGCCGACCTTCCTCGACCCCATCTCGGCGGCGCCGCCGGCCGTCGGGGACGTGCCGTCGCAGACGGCGCCCATCGCTCCCCCTGCCGCGCCACCGGCGTTCGTAGCGGCGAATGCGCCTTCCGCCGCGCCTGCCAACGCCGCGATCGCCCCGTCAGCCACGCTGCCCACGGTGGATGTCGCTGACACCTTCGGGAGCGATGCCGCCTCGGCGCGGGCCGTGCCCCATCCAAACACGGCGTCGCTCGCGGCCCCGGCGGCGACCGTTCGTGGCCAGACATCGGCCTTCGCCGCAGCCTGGGCCGATGCCCATGACAAACTCTCCGCCGGACGCTACGCCGAGTCGCTGGCCATCCTCTCGGCCTGGTATGACGATCCGACGCTCGGCCTCGAAGAAAGCCAGCGGCTCGAGGAACTGCTCGGCCAACTGGCCGGCACGGTGATCTATTCACAGCAGGACCTCCTGCTGCCCCCCCACATCGTCGCGCCGAACGACACGCTTCAGTCGATCGCCGCCACCGCAGGCGTTCCCTGGCAGTTGCTCGGCAAGATCAACGGCGTGAATGATCCGGCGAGCCTGCTGCCCGGCGAGGCTTTGAAAATGGTCCGTGGCCCGTTCGACGCCGTCGTGAGCCTGTCGCGGCGGCGGCTCAGCCTCCAGCTCGGCGGCAACTATGCCGGCAGCTTCCCGGTCGTGATCGGCCGACGGCTGCAGGAGCAGGTGGGAGGGGCGCTGCCCGTCGCCGATGTCCGACGCGCGGTGGACGCCGTGCCCGTTTCGTTCTCGCCGCGCGGGGCCGATGTCGGCCCCGCGATCGTCCTCGCCAACGGCGTGCGGATCGAAGCGGCCGATGACCCGGCCGCCGTTTCGGACGCCGCGCCGGAAGCGACCCTCATCGTCTCCCCCCGGGACCTTCGCGAACTGATCGACATCCTCGGTCCCGGCTCGAACGTGCTGATCCGACAGTAGGCCGCATCCGTCGGGCGCGCCTAGGTTGCGCGAAGGTCGACAGGAACGCGGAGGGCCCGCGGCGCTTTGGCACCGCGGGCCCCGCATGATTCTCGACGGGCAGACTTGCGTGCACCGTCGGTCTCGTTGCCAGAGACTACCGCACCGCCTCCTGCAGCATCTTGGCGTTGGGCACCGAGTGCCGCGACACGACGCCGCCGTCGCGGGTCTCGATCACCGTGGCCACCGGGCCCACCTCGCGGACCGTGCCCTCGAGGCCCGCCACGCTCACCGTGTCTCCCGCCTGGAGACGCTGGCGGACGTAGTAGCCCGAGAGGATGCCGCTCATCACGTCGCGGCCGCCGAGGCCGAAGGCCAGGGCGAATCCGGCGGCGAGGCCGGCCGACCCGATGAGGATCAGCTTTTCCAGCAGGGCGAACTGGATGCCGAGCTGGTTGAAGGCCGCGATGAATGTCAGGATCGAGAGCACCCAGTAGCAGCCGCCGGCGAGGTACTCGGCGTACGACAGCCCGACGCGGTCGGCGCTGGT
>CAZONY010000151.1:0-3172 GCA_964581215.1 uncultured Chitinophagaceae bacterium
TCCTCAGGAGGAGCATGCGGCCATCCGTAGCGCGATCGCCTTCAACATGAAGGGGATCGTCGCCCAGAAGCTCCTCAAGTCGATCCGACCGGGCGTGAGCCGCGTGCCGGTGGTGGAGCTGATGTTCTTCGATCCGCTCGTGCGGAAGTACGTGCTCGAGGAGCAGGATCACCTGCTGGCCGACCACATCAAAAAGTCATCCCGTGACGGGATGCAGGATTTCACGCAGAGCCTCAAGAGTCTCATCGATCAGGGCCTGATCGATCGCAACGACGCCATGGAGATCGCGCCCAACAAGGAGGCGCTGACGATGGCGCTGAAGGGCATCGGGGTCACGTGATGGCAGTCAGGCCGCGTTCGACGGGGCGGGCTGCGGTGCCGGTGGTGGCATGCGCCCTCATGGCCTGTGCCGCGGAGACGGCGCTGGCCGAGGGCTGGCCGGCCGCGACGCCCGGCTGGACGACGCGGGGCCCCGGTGGTGGCCTGGCGTTCCTGCCGGTGGTGTGCTGGTGGCTTCTCGGGTTGGGCTGGGTGGCCACGACCGACTGGCTGGCGCGGGACAGCGTCCGCCGCGGCTTTGCGCCGGCGGTGTGGGTGCCGGTGGCGACGTTCTCGTTTCCCGTGCTGGCCGTGATCGCCTGGTGGGTGCCCTGGACATGGGCGGCGCTTCTGCTGACCGCCGTGGCCTGGCTCGGGCCGGCGCTCTCCTATGCCCTCACCCGCAATCCCAAGGTGCCGAAGGCCGACCGGGTGCTCACGGCCGCCCATCTCAAGCGGGTGGCCGCGCCGCTGCTCGCCCGGTTCGGCATCGAGGTCGAGACCGTGGACGAAGGGGGCGACGACCTCCTGCCGACGGTCATGGTGCGGCCGCCCGGCAACGATCCGCAGGCCCACGCGGCCCTCATGGAGAAGGTGAAGGTCGCCCCCGGCCTTGCCGATGCCTGCAAGGTGCTGCAAGGGGCCGTGTCTGCGCGGGCTGCCCGAATCCGGTTCGACGTCGCCCCGGACGCCGTGCATCTTTTCCACCACGTGGACGGCATGTGGGTGAAGCCCCGCCTGATGACCGCCCGCGGATCCAAGAAGGATCCGGGGCAATGGGCGGACGTGCCACCGTTTTCCCGTGCCGCAGGCGATGCCGCACTGGTGGTGCTCAAGGCGGTGGCGGGCATCAGTGCCCGTGGCCAGGGCCGACAGGAAGCGTCGTTCGTCGTCGAGGTCGATGGCAAGCCGAAGCCCTGCACGCTCGTCGTGCAAACGGCATCGACCGGCGAGCAGGTGATCGTCGAGATCGCACAACAGCCGGCCGTTTTCAAGGCCTGCACCGATCTCGGAATGCCGTCCGATCTATTCGAGAAGCTGTCGGGCCTGCTCGGGCTCGCCAAGGGCGTGATCATCCTCTCCTCGCCGCAGGCCTCGGGGCTGACGACGACGTTCGCCGTCGCGTTGAACGCGGCTGACCGGCTGCTCCGCGATTTCATCTCGATCGAGGACGCCGCGGCGCCCGCCGCCGAGATTCAGAACGTCAAGCCGATCCGCTACGACGTGAAGGCCGATCAGACACCCCTCGCGGTACTCGCCAAGGCACTGCTCGAGTATCCGGCCGCGGTCGTCACCCGCGATCTCCGCGATCCCGCCTTGGCCGTGGAACTGGTTCGGCTCGCCGACGAGGACAAGCTCGTCGTCCTCAGCCTCAAGGCGTCCGACGCGATCGAGGCGATCGCGAAACTTCTCGCCTGCAAGGTGCCGGTGGACCAGTTGGGGCGGAGCCTGCTCGGATCGCTCTCGCAGCGGCTCGTGCGCAGGCTCTGCCCGCGATGCCGGCAGGGATTCCAGCCCCCCGGCGAACTTCTCACGCGGCTGAAAAAGACCCCCGAGCAGGTTCCTCAGCTCTACCGCGCCTCGCCGCATGGCTGCAGTCTCTGCAGCGGGCTGGGCTACATGGGCCGCACCGCCATCTTCGAACTGGCTTCCGGATCCACGCTCCGCAAGGCGATCGCCAGCCAGGCCGACCCCAAGGTGCTTCCCGATCTCCAGGTGCTTCGTAAGGCGGCCGTGCAGGATGGCATGGTGCCGCTCCGGGATGCGGGCCTGGCGCTGGTGATGGAGGGCGTGACGTCGCTCGAGGAATTGCAGCGGGTGTTCGCCGTGCCGGCCGCCAAGAAGCCCGCGGCGACAGGGAGGCGGCCATGATCACGTTCTTTCTGCTCGTGATCCTCGTGGCCACGGCGGCCGCCTTCTTCTGGCTGGGCATGTGGGCGGCTCTCGTCACGCTCATCAACGTGCTGGTGGCCGCGACCTTGGCGACGGCCTGGTACGAGTGGCTGGCCGGTGCGATCGAGGGGGCGGTGCCGGGAGCGGGATACCTCGCGGACTTTCTCTCTGCCTGGCTTCTCTTTGCGATCATCCTGGGCCTCACCGGCGAAGCGACCATCCGGATATCGCGGACGCGCGTGGGATTTCCGGAGGCGGTCGATCGTTTCGGGGCGCCGGTGGTGGGGCTGATCATCGGCTGGATCCTGGTCTGCTTCACGGCGACGACGGTTCATCTCGCGCCCGTCACCCGGGACTTCGTCCAGCCCGCGCCGGAGAGCCGCCTCTTCCTGGGGCTCGCTCCAGATCGCAAGTGGCTGCAGTTCGTGCGCAGCGCCACCCGCCAGGGGCCGTTCTCCAATCCCGGGGAGGATCGAGCCAACGTCTTCGACGACAAGGCCGACTTCATTCTCCGCTACGCCGACCGCCGCAAGAAGCTGGAGGGGGAGCAGTCGTTATGGGCGAAGCCCTGAGCACGGCGACGTCTGAAGAGGGTGGCTACCGGCCGGTGAGTGGTCCAGCGGTGGCGGCGATGGTGGCCGGCGTGCTCTCCGCCGCAGCCCTGGTGAATCCGTTCTTCTGGGTCGTGCCGCTTCTGGGCATCGGGCTGGCCTGTCTCGGGCTGGCCGACACGGGGCGACCTGGTGCCGAGAAGGCCGGGCGGCTGCTCGCCCTGACGGGCCTCGCGCTGGCCGTCGGGTTTGGAACGCAGGCCGTGTCTGCGGCGGCCGCGCAACGGTGGATTGTGCGTTCACGGGCGCAGGCCGCGGCCGGCCTGTGGGTCACGGCCGTCCGAGATGGCCGCCACGACGACGCCCGCAGCATGTGCCTTCCCGAGGCGGTGCCGCAGATCGACACGATC
>CAZONY010000151.1:3272-6065 GCA_964581215.1 uncultured Chitinophagaceae bacterium
GCATCGTCCGATGAAAATGGTCGGACGTCGTCGATGGCGTCGGCGCCGGCGGCGAGCATGACGAGGCGGTCGAACCCCAGCGCCGCTCCCACGCCAGCGGGCATCCGCTCGCCGTGGGCGGCGAGCAGCCGATGGGGGACGGGCAGCGGGCCGCGGCTGTCGGCGATGCGGATCTGGTTGGCCGCGTCGATCCGGGCGGCCAGCACGTCGCGGCTCGTCTCTTCCTCCCAACCGTTGGCCAGCTCGACCCCCTCCACGAACAGTTCGAACCGGCGAGCCAGGCCCGCGTCGGCCTCGTCGATCCGGGCGAAGGCCGCCTGTGAAGCGGGCCAGGCTTCGAGCATCGTGGGCCGGCCACGGCCGAGACGTGGTTGCACCACCTCGGCTAGCAGCAGTTCGAACCAGCGATCCCACAGCGCCGCGCGGTGCATCGCATCGGCGGGCCGATCCCGATGCGATGCGGGCCCATGCACGCCGGCCCGCGCGGCGGCGGCCATGAGATCGTCGAGCGTGGCCGTAAGCGGATCGACGCCGGCATGTGCCACGAAGGCTTCGCGACAGGTGACCCGCTCGAGGCCCGACGTGCCGAGCGTTGAGCCGCACAGTCGCTCCGTCAGGGCCGCCACATCGTCGAGCGAGCTGCCCGGTGCATACCACTCCAGGAGCACGAACTCGACGTCGTGCTGCCGGCCCCGCTCGCCGCCTCGGAACGATCGCGCAAACTGATAGATGGGCCCGGACCCGTCGGCCAGCAGCCGCTTCATGAGCGCCTCGGGGCTGGCCTGGAGGTAGCGCGGCGGGCGGTGCGGACCGTCCACGTGCACCGGTAGCGGATCGATGTGGGCCTCGGGCAACACCTCGGCGGCGAGCGTCGGCGTATCGACCTCCACGAAGCCGGAACGGTCGAACACGTCGCGGAGCCGCGCCCGCACGTCGGCCCGCAACTGCAACATCGCCCGCTTCGTCACGTGATGGGAGCCGGCTTACGGGAGGCGAGCGTCTCGGCGGTCTCGCGGTAGACGAGCACCGGGCACGGGGCCCGCCGTACGATCCCCTCGGCGACGCTGCCCATCACGAGCCGCGTCAGGCCGGTGCGACCGTGGGTGCCGAGCACGATCATCTCCGCCCCCTCCTCGCCAGCGATCCGCACCACCTCGCCAGCCGGGTCGCCCATCGTGAGACGGTGGGTGAAGGGTACGGCCGGATCAGCGGGCCTCACGTCCTCGAGCATCTCGAGGATCCGTTCCGAACTCGGCTCGGGGAGGCCGTAATAGAGCTCGCCGCCGCCGTAGGCGAGCGGCGGTTCCTCGACGTGCACGATCAACAGCCGCGCTCCCTGCTGCTTCGCCAGCGCCTCGGCATGCGGCAGCGCCGCATCGCTGGCGTGGGAAAAATCGGTCGGAAAGAGAATCGTTTTGTGTGCCACGATCACCTCCGCATGAATCTCGAGTGACAGGAAGCCGGAAGCCCACCGACGAGCCTCTGCGGTATCCTACCGCGGGGAAAGCCAGCCTCGCTTGGCATCGACTCAGCGATTGGGTGAGAAGGAGGCGACGAACCCTAATGCAGACGCATGCCGGGCAGGGCGCCCGAGTCGGGGGAAAGCAGGAAGACACCTGGGCTGCCGGCGCCACTGGCCGCCACCACCATGCCCTCGCTGAGGCCAAACTTCATCTGCCGCGGCGCGAGGTTGGCGACCACCACGACCAGGCGGCCCACGAGGGCCGCCGGCTCGTGGAATCCCTTGATCCCGGCGAACACGGTGCGGGTCGCGTCGCCGCCGAGGCTCACGGTGAGTTTGAGCAGCTTCTTCGCCTCAGGCACTTCCTCGGCGGCGACGATCCGCGCCACGCGGAGATCGACCTTGGCGAAGTCGTCGATCGTGCATTCGGCAGCGAGCGGCTCGGCGGCGAGCGGCTCGGCTGGGTCGGGGGCGGGAGACGTCATGGCGGAGGATCCTTTCATGGTGGCGGACGACGACGGCGGCGGGGGGGATTGCTGCTTGGAGGCGGCGAGCAGGGCTTCGATCTGTGTCGCTTCGACGCGGCGCATGAGCGGCTGGAACGAGCCGACCGGCAGGCCGGCCAGCGGCCGCTGCGACTCCTCCCATGAACGGATCGGCCCGCCAACGAGGCTGCCGGCCTGTTCGGCCAGGCGGGGGAGGACGGGCGCCAGGTAGACGGCCAGCTGTCGGAACAGGTTGAGGGCCACGCTCGCCACCTGCCGGAGCCGCGGGGCCGCCTCCGGCCCCGCCTTGGCGAGCTTCCACGGCTGTTCGCCATCGACGTAGGCGTTGGCACGGTCGGCGGCCAGCATGATCGTCCGCATCGCGCGGGCGAAGTCGCAGGCTTCGTAGGCCTGGGCGATTTCGGCGCCGTCGGCGGCCGCCCGCGCGAAGAGCCCGCCGTCGTCGGGGTACGCATCGGCCAGGCCGGTTGCCTCCAGCCAGCGGGCCGTGCGGCTGGCGAGATTGACCACCTTGCCGACGAGGTCGGCGTTGACCTTGGCCGCGAACTCCTCGAGGTTCAGATCGATGTCGTCGATGCCCCCGGAGAGTTTGCTGGCGTAGTAGTAGCGGAGCGCGGCCGGGTCGAGGTGATCGAGGTAGGAGCGGGCCAGGAGAAACGTGCCGCGGCTCTTGGACATCTTCTGGCCGTTGACGGTCAGGAAGCCGTGGATGCGAACCTTCGTCGGCAGCGCCAGTCCGGCCGCCTCGAGCATCGCGGGCCAGAAGAGCGTGTGGAAGTAGGTGATGTCCTTGCCGATGAAGTGGTGAATTTCGGCCGGCGGGGC
>CAZONY010000152.1:0-6061 GCA_964581215.1 uncultured Chitinophagaceae bacterium
GAACGGCTTTCGATTCATTTTTACGCAGGCCGGGATCGGCGGATGTTCGACGAGCAAGCGAGGAAGTTCCTCCGCGAGGAGACATCTGCCGTCCCGGCCGGATGGGGCACGTTGGCTCTCATAACTTCCACACGGCGCTCCCCCACGCGAGGCCGCCGCCGAAGCCGCACACCACCACCGTGCTGCCCGGCCCGACGCGGCCGGCCCGCCAGGCCTCGTCGAGCGCCAGCGGAATCGACCCGCTCGACGTATTGCCGTAGCGGTCGAGGTTGATCGCCATCTTCTCCTCGGGAATGCCGAGCGCCGCCCGGGCGCCCTCGATGATCCGGGCGTTGGCCTGGTGAAGCACGAAGAGATCGATGGCCTCCATCGGCACGCCCGAACGGGCGACCACCTGGCGGATATTCTCCTCCGCCAGCCGGATGGCCCACTTGAACACCGCCCGCCCATCCATCTGCATGAACTGCTCCCGACGCGCCACCCCCTCCGCCGTGATCGGCCGGCGGGAGCCGCTCATGGGGCAGGCGAGCAGTTCCGCGCCACGGCCGTCGGACCCGAGCGAGAAGGCGAGCAGGCCACGATCGGCGGCAGCCGGGGTGGCCTCCAGGAGCGCGGCGCCGCCGCCGTCGCCGAAGAGCGGCCAGGTCTTGATGTCGGCCGGATCGACCACACGGGAGTTCGTATCGGCGCCCACGACGAGGACCAGCCGGCTCGAACCGGCGGCGAGGAACTGGGCCGCCGTGACCAGGGCGTAGGCGAAGCCGGCGCAGGCGGCGGTCACGTCCATTGCCGGCGCGTCGAGGCCGAGTGCCTCCTGGACGATGCACGCCGTGGAGGGGATGCACATGTCGGGGGTGAATGTGCCGAGTACGAGCAGGTCGATGGCCGCCGGATCGATGCCGGCCGCAGCGATCGCCCCCCGCGCCGCCGCCACGGCGATGTCGCTGGTGGCCGCCTCGGGCGGCGCGTGCCGCCGCTCACGAATACCCGACCGCTCCACGATCCATTGCGGATCGCACCCCAGATGGGCGAGGTCGGCGTTGGTCACGACCGTCGCCGGCGCGTGGCTACCGGTGCCGGCCAGACGAAAGCCCACGGCCCGGCCGTAGCGGGACCGTCGCGGCGAGGTGAGGATCTCGGACATCGGCTTGGCCCGGCGACTCGTGGAAGAGGCCGCATCCTACCCCCACGGCCGAACCGACAGGGAGCCCCGCACGGTTCCCCGCGACCGACGGGTGCGGATCAGCGCATCGCGGTCGTTACGGCCTACTCCTTCTTGTCGTCGGCCGGCTTCTTCTGCACCACCGAGTCGCGGTCGAGGCGGATCTTCGCACACTCGGCGTCGGAGACGACGTAATACCAGTCGGCGAAGCGGGCATTGAGTTCGCGAACTCGCTTTTGGGCCGCCTGCACCTTCTCGTCGTATTCCTCCTGCTTCCGCCGGTTCTCGCGCTCCACGCGGCGCCGCTCCTCGACGGCCGCCTGAGCCTTGGCCTCATCCTCGTCCGCCTTCTGCAACGCCTCGGCCGCGGACCCGTCTTTCTTCTCGTCGGCCGGCGCCGACGGCTCGTCCTTCTTCTTCGGCTCGTTCTGGCCCGCTCCATCGGCGAGGTCGGGCAGCGGATCGAGTTGTGGCTTCTGCAAAAGATCGTCGTTGAACCGAGCCATCACCAGCAGATACCGTCCGTTCGTCTCCCCGTCATCCTTCCCGGTTTCACCGGCGGCGCCCACGTCCGCCTGCCCCTCGGCAGCGGTCGTCGGGGCCCCGAACCGTAGCACGTATTCGACACCGTCCTTCATGCCCACGATCGTCTGCCCGTCGGTGGAGAGGATGTCGCCGCTTTGCAGCGGCAGAAAGCCCCGCTGCTGCATCGACGCCACCGCCTCGGGATCATCGGTAAACTGTGCGGCGGCCTTCAGCTCCGCGCTGAGGCCCGACGGCTTGCGGGCCACATCGACGATCTTGAGATCGCCCAGGGCATTCCGCAGATCGGTGAGCTTGGACGACGCCAGTTCCTCGTCGGCGGCGAGCATCACCTCCTTCGCCTTTTTGTCGGCGCCGAAGACCTCGAGCTTCAGCACCGACCACTTCGCATCCTTGTCGTCATAGGCCAGATCCATCCGGCTCTTTCTCTGCTGCTCGACCATCAGCCGACCGTCTCCCGCATCCACTGCGCCGAGCGTGTAGTCGTCGAGCACGACGCGACGCACGTCCCACGGCTGGAGCTTGAGCAGGTCCTTTTCGATCCAGTCGCCGAAGCGGCTGGAAAATTTCGACGTGTCGATCTCCACCCGATAGACGGGATCCTGGCCGGCCCGCCGCACGAAACGGAGCGTCCGGCCGCCCGCGCCGACATCCCCTGACTGCGGCTTGTCTTCCTTGCCGATGATGAGACGGGCCAGCTTCGTGCCGCTGGCGTCGCGAATTTCCACCAACTGACCGATGCCCGTCATGCCCGGCTTGAGCTTGTCGGCGTCGGGCTCGATCACACCGTAGGTCTCGTGGTCGGCGGGCGACGTGCTCATCACCTTGAGGATCGGCCGGTCGATCAGCTCCGTCGCCGCCACGGCAAGGTGATCCTGGGCGTCGGCCGGGTAGTTTTGGTGGGACGGCAGAACCCACACGCCCCCGGCCTTCACCACCTTGAAAGACTGCAGGGTCGCCAAGGCGTCGTCATAGGTGACGATCTCGAGGCTGGCCGACTTGTCGGCGTCGGCAAACTCGGGGAAGAGCAGCCTCTCCGCTTCGGGCTGTACTCCCCGACTCTTGAATCGAGGCTGGACGATCCCGCCCAACAGGAGCATGCCCACGCCCGCCAGCACGAAGACGGCGGTCTTGCGCATCACGGGCGACATCGGGTCGGTGGCTTGGTGCTCGGGCATCACGAAACTCTCCTGGGTATCTGGCTTGATGACGCCGACGGTCAACGCAGCCGCGACTTGGCCACGCCCTCGCGTTCCTTCGCCCGGCGGCGGAAGAAGACGATGAACGCCACGACCAGCGGCGGGATGGGGGGCAGAAGCACTGCCAGCCACTTCTGTCGATCCTGCTCCTGGCGGATCTTCGACTCCAGTTTCCGGTCCTCGGCCTCGATCTCGGCGTCCCGCTTCCTCTTCAAACCTTCGATCTTGGTGTCGAGTCGCCGCTGCTCCAGCCGCTTCCGGCTGGCGAGGTCCTGCATGGCCCTCATCGCCGCCTGCGGGTCGGCATCCCCCTGCGACTCGACCTTTTTCTTGAACTCGCCGATCGCCTTGTCCATCTCGACGTTGGCTTCCTGCTCCGCCTTCTCGAAATCCGCCAGATAGGCGGCCCGCTGCCTGTCGGCCTGCTCCCGCGACTCGGCCACGGCGTCCTCGATCCGCTCGAGCGTGCGATGCCTGGGCTTCCGCTTGCGGATCTCGAGAAACCGGTCGTCACCGGCGAGGGCATCGAGAATGTTCAGGACGAAGCCGACGTTGTCGAAGTCGAGACGGAAGATGTCGTCCGGCCGGTTGCGGAGGCCGAAGATCCGGCCGTCCATGAGATCGATGTCGGTGACGACGACCGCGCGAATGGGCTTCGGTGGGGCCGATGCCTCGCCGCCCTCGGCCCCTTCGCCACCGGCTGCCGGCTGCCGCTCGATCAGGGCCGCCAACACAGTCGCCTGCTTGCCAGGCTGCTCGAAGTTTCGCAGCGACCGGATGTCGTCGCCGCTGGCCATGATCCGGGCGACTTCGATCGTGCCCGACCGCGTTCCGGTCTGCACGAGAGGCACCCACTCGACGTTGGCGGCATCGTCCTTGGCGAGTCCGCCCGGGAACGGAAACAGCACTTCCTGAAGCCCCGACGTGATCGGCTGCGATTCATTGAAGCCGGCCACCGACTTGCCCTTTTCCATCTCACTGAGGTTGGCGTCGATGAAGACGAACTCGCTGGGCACCGGAAGCTTCACATGCGGGTTGTAGTCTTGCCAGATGACGAGCGGCTCGGAGCCCGTCTGGCCCATCGCCGGCCGGCCACCCGCCACCAGCTTCACCCCCAAGACCCGCCAGAGTTGGTCCAGGTCGCCCTTCGGCTGCCCTTGCGGACCGAACATCGCCATCGGGCCCGACGGACCGCGCCGGGGCTGCGCGGTGCCCGGCACTCCCATCATGATCACGGGCAGCGGGTCTTCGAAGATCGCGGTCGGCTGGCCGGCCTGTACGGCGGCCACGAAATGCCCCATCTGCTCGGGTCCGAGCGACGAAGGCTGCACCGCCAAAAGCACGTCATACGACTCCGTGATCGGCGCCGAGGCATCGACCTGCACCACTTCATACTGCTTTTCGAGCTCCTCGACGATCGGCTGCCGCGGCTGCGGCTGTCCGCTCATCATGTCGAAGCCGCCGAACAGGTTGGCATCGGTGGTGAGGACACCGAGCCGTTTCCGCTTCGCCTGGGCGGCCGTGGCGATCGAACGGATGAGTTCGTATTCCACGGGCGTGCCCTTGTCGAAGAACGGCACCACCACCTTCTCCAGGCCGCTTTGCACCGCGCAGCCCAGGAAGATGTCGTCGTCGCGATAGGCGCCGCGAACCCGCGAGGGCACCCTCACCGGCTCGATGCCGAACTGCTGGCTGGCCAGCGCGGCGGCCTCGGTCTTGGGCTCCGTGTCCACCACCTCCACCTCAACCTTGCCGCGGCCCAGTTGCTGAAGCTGGCGAAGCATGTTGAGGAGCGTGAGCCGCGTCTGGGTGTAGTCCTCCGGCACCGTCGGGCTCACGTAGGCCGTGATGGAGACGGGACGCGGCGGGTCGAGCTCGGCCAGCAGGCGCCGTGTGTCGGGGGCCAGGGAGCTGATCCGCTCCGCAGAGAGGTCGGCCCGCATGCCCAGGCCCCGGAAGAGCAGCACCGCCCCCATCGCGGCCGCCGCCAGCCCGAGGGTGCGGACGAGGAAGTGCACGCCCATCTGGCCGCCATCGCGCCGGCCGGCCCAGTGCCGCCGACCGATGAGCACCATGGCGATGTACAAGCAGATGGCGGCGATGCCCAGAAAGTAGGCGATGCTCGACAGACCGACGACGCCGCGGCCGAAGTCGGAGAAGTGCTCCGCCAGACTCCAGCCGCGCATCCGCTCGGCGAGCCGCGGCCCCATCACGGTGCCGGCCTGATCGGCCACGGCCAGGGGCGCGTTGAACAAAAGACCGAGGATGAAGGCGACCGTGAGGTTGCTCGTCAGGAAACTGGCCACCATGCCAATGGCGAGCATCGCCAGGCCCGTGAACCAGTAGCCGAGGTAATTGGACAGGAAGAGACCGCCGTCGGGCGTGCCCCAGCGGAGCAGGATCACCAGGTTGCACACGCACGAAAACAGCAACGCCACGGTGTAGATGCCCACCGCCGCCAGGTACTTGCCAAAAACCACCTCCCAGTCGCTGGCGGGGATCGTCAGCAGCAGTTCATCGGTGCCCTGCCGCCGCTCGTCGGCCCACACGCTCATGGTGATGGCGGGCACGAAGACGAGAAGGATGAAGGGCAGATAGCGGTTGAGCTGATCGAGGTTGGCAAGGTTGGAGTTGAAAAACTCCGGCGGCCAGAAGGCGGCCAGCGACCCGAGGAGCACGAACACGCAGATGAAGACGTAGCCGGTGGGGTTGGAAAAATACGCGACGAAGTTTCGCTTGAAGACCGCGTCGAGAACGTGCCACTTCATGGGTTGAAATCCTTTGGCGGGCGTCAGGCCGCACCACTCCGGGTGAGTTCGTGGAACCGCTCGTCGAGGCTGCCGCCCTCCCGCCGAAGCTCGGCGGGCGTGCCGTCGAACCGCAGCCGCCCTTCGGCGATGAGAATCACCCGGTCGGCGAGCGCCTCCACCTCTTGCAGGATGTGTGTGGAGAGAAGGATCGTCTTCTGCTCGCCCAGCCGGCGGATCGTCTCGCGAACCTCGCGGATCTGGTTGGGATCGAGGCCGCTGGTCGGCTCGTCCAGGATCAGCACGTCGGGCTCGTGCAGGAGCACCTGGGCCATGCCGACCCGCTGGCGGTAGCCCTTGGAGAGCTTGCCGATCGCCTTGCCGATGACACTTCCCAGTTCGCACTGCTT
>CAZONY010000153.1:0-6041 GCA_964581215.1 uncultured Chitinophagaceae bacterium
GCGCATTTCGGCGTCGGGGCGATCGTCGGCAGGGCGGGCGATCTGCCGCCCCTCTCGCCGGCGGCAGTGCGGGTGGCCGAGGGGGCGGCCGAGCACGTGCCCGTATGCGACCTGGCGGATCCGGCGCGGGATTTCGGCCGCCTCAAGAAGGCCGGCTGGCAGGTCGTGGTCACGTCGAGCCATCAGGGGGAGCCGCTGTTTCAGGCCCAGGTCGGGCCCCGGGCCCTGTTCGTGCTTGGCAGCGAAGGGGAGGGGGTGTCGCGGCCGATCGACGCCCTCGCCGACCTCCGGGTGACGATCCCCGGTTCGGGCGCGGTGGAAAGCCTCAATGTGGCGGTGGCCTGCGGAGTCGTGCTCGCGGAAGCGTGGCGGCGACAAGGCGGGAAGCCCGGCGCAGGCTGAAGCCTGCGCCCCATGAAGGCGGTCCAGGCTTCAGTCTGCCGCTTTTTGCAAAGCGAAGACGCGATTTGCATGGGCCGAGAATCGCCGTCGCGGGGCCGCGTGGCGAAAAAGGCCCGTATCGAGCCTGAATTCCTGCAGGTTGCGAATCGGTGGACATTTGGCACGGCGCATGCACGAGCGTGGGGCACCCGTGGCGTTCGGACGCCCGGACCAGGAGCATCGCCATGCGAAAGACAACGACCCCCGCCGACCCGGCCGCCGAGCCCTCCGACGAAGACCTGTTTCGCCGGTTTCGGGACGGCGGCGACGATCGGGCCTTCGAACTGCTGGTCTACCGCTACGAGCGGCCGCTCTTCTCGCACCTGCGCCGCCTGGTCCACAGCGACCACCTGGCCGAGGAGGTGTTTCAGGCCACGTTTCTTCGGGTCCACGTAAAGCGGGATTCCTTCGACACCGGCCGGCGGTTTCAGCCATGGCTCTATGCGGTGGCCACGCGGCAGGCGATCGACGCCATGCGTCGGGAGCGGCGGCACGCGCGACGGCAGCCGGCGGCAGCATCTCCCTTCTTGCCGACGGATGGCACGATCGACGACGTGCCGGCCTCCGGGCGGACGCCGGCCGAGCAGGCGGGCGACTGCGAGGAACGGCAGCGGGTGCGGGCCGCGGTCGGCCGGCTTTCGGCCGTGCAGCGGCGGGCCGTGCAGCTCGTCTATGAGCAGGGCCTGGCCTATCGCGAGGCCGCGGGAATGCTCGGCGTGCCGATCGGCACCCTGAAAAGCCGCCTCCATGCGGCCATCGCATCGCTCGGCGGCAGTTGGGCCTGAAGCCTCGCCTGTGGATCGGGCGTCGGGCTGCCTCCTATAATGGAGTAGGCGAGGGAGGATGAGCGATGGCCATCCGCGGGCAGTCAGGAGCGGGGGCACGGCCGGGCGGCAGCGCTCTCCAGCCGGCCGGCTGGCGGGCCTGGTTTCCCGGCCTCGACAACGACCACCTCACGCTCCGCGACGTGCTCGCCACGCTGCCGGCCGCGCCTCCCGCCGCGATCCCCTGGATCGTCCGCCTCTTCGAGAATCCGCAGGGATGGCTGCGGCTTCACGGCGCGGTCGATCTCGCCACGCACGACCGGATCCACGTGCTCCTCGGCCGTGGCCTGCTCGGCCAAGACGAGGCGTTCGTGATCGGCTTCACGATGGGGAGTACGAAGGCCGTATCCCGGCTGGAGCGGTGGTTTTTCAAGTGTGCCATCGCGCATCTCTATCCCGATCCCTACCGGATCCCGTGGCCGATCCTTGCCGCTTACGACCTCGGGCTCGAAGCGGGGCGGGCGCTGGGCGTGAAGGACATCCATCGGGCGGTTGGCGATCGCCTGCTCGACAGGCCACTGGGTGAGGTCCGCCGCGAACTGGGGATCGACTCGGGGCGGCTGCGGGAGTTTTACGCCCGGGAACGCGCGGCCCTCCCGGACACGGCCGCCAGCCGCCGGCTGCCGGTTCCCGGCGAAACACGGCTTCGGGGCCCGAGTGGAAACGCGACGACGATGAATTAGTCTCGTGGCGGCCCCCGCTTCGTCCTTCCCCGAGGAAACCGCCGCCATGAAACCGCTGCCTGCTCGCCTGCTGCTCGTCCTCGCGGTCGTGTTCGTGGCATCTGGGGCGCCGGCCGCCGACGCCCCGTCCACGGAGCCGCCGTCGCTCGATCGGTCGCTCGTCTACCGATTCGACCCGATCACGGAGACGTTCAGCCCCATCGACAGGGCCGCACTGAAGCCGCGGCACGTCTACTACCGCTTCAGCCCCGTGCTGGGGCGGTGGGCGTGGAGCAAGACGGCCGACGACGGACGGCTCGAGTTCGCGATGGGGCCGGGCTCCGTGCAGCAGGCATTTCTCTTCGACCTCACCGCGACCATGGAGGAACGGATGCGGGTGCTGCAGGAGAGGGCCCCTGACGTGGCGCGGCTCTATGCGGTGCAGGGGGCGAGGGCGTCGATGATCCTGGGCGAGGACGGGAAGTGGAGGCTGCATGGCGTGCAGTCGCTCGGATATGTGCTGGACCTGGAGACGGGCCGGCGCTGGGAGTGGCACGGCGACCACCGTGTCGAGGTGGTCGGCGGCAACGGTGCGCCGTCAGGAGTATGGGGCGTCGCGCTTCCGGATTGCCAGTGCTTCGCCGAATGTCGGTGATTCATTCGGGATGTACGGTTTTTGACCGTTGGCAACACCGAAACGGGCGGATTTGTCGCTGCATCCTCGGCAACTGACCGATATACTGTGGTCACGCGTCGTGTGATCCCGGCCGGCTCCGGCGACGCGGGTGTCACCCCGGAAGCTGCCTCCATGCGACACATCATCGCGTCGGTCCTCGCGGGCCTGGGAGTCGCCGCGGCCGCGGGCTTGGCTGCAGCCGCCGAACCGGGGCCCTCCTACACCCGTGACATCAAGCGGATCCTTTCCAACCGCTGCGTGCGGTGCCATGGGCCCGATGCGGAGGACCGCCACGGGGGAGGCGACGAGGGCCTCCGGCTCGACACGTTCGCCGGCGCCACCGCCGACCTCGGCGGCCATGCGGCGATCGTGCCCGGCAAGCCCGGCGAGAGCGAACTGATCGCCCGGATCACGTCCACCGATCCCGATCTCGTGATGCCACCGCCCGAGGCCGGTCAGCGGCTTTCCGACAAAGACGTGGCGTTGCTCGAACAGTGGATCGCCGCCGGCGCCGCCTACGAGCCGCACTGGGCCTACGTGCCACCCCGGCGACCGGCCGTGCCGAGCGTGAAGGACGCGGCCTGGCCGAGGAACGACATCGACCGGTTCATCCTCGCGCGGCTGGAGGCCGAAGGGCTTGCACCGCAGCCCGAGGCCGATCGCGTGACGCTCGCCCGGCGGCTGGCGCTCGACCTCACCGGGCTGCCGATGAGCCTGGAGGAGATCGACGCGTTCGCGGGGGATCCGGCGGCCGACGCCGTCGATCGGCTCGTCGATCGGCTGCTCGACCACGACGGCTACGGCGAGCATATGGCCCGGCAATGGCTCGACCTCGCCCGCTACGCCGACAGCGCGGGCTACGTGGACGATCTGCCACGGACCATCTGGGGCTGGCGCGACTGGGTGATCCGCGCGTTCGACGCCAACATGCCGTTCGACGAGTTCACGATCCGGCAGTTGGCCGGCGATCTGCTCCCCGAGGCCACGCTCGACGACAGGATCGCGACCGCCTTTCACCGCAACACGCTCACCAACAACGAAGGGGGCACGATCGACGAGGAGTTTCGCACGGTCGCCGTCGTCGATCGGGTGAACACCACGATGAGCACCTGGATGGGCACGACGATGGCCTGCGCCCAGTGCCACGATCACAAGTACGACCCGCTCTCGCAGAAGGAATATTTCCAGCTCTACGCCATCCTCAACAACACCGCCGACGCCGACCGCAGGGACGAATCCCCCGTGGTGCGGATCCGGTGGGAGCCGGTTGATGCTGCGCGAGACCCCATCGAGGCGCAGATCGCCGCGATCGAGGCGGGCATCCCCGAATTGAAGAAGCCGGTGGACAAGGCCCGGCCGGAGCCGCCCGAGTTTCAGCCGGCGCGGAGGGTTCTCGCCGACCTCCGGAAGCGGCTCGACGCCCACCCGGCCGTCACGGTGCCGGTGCTCGAGGAACTCGCCGGCGACAGGCGGCGGGTCACCAAGATCCAGCTGCGCGGCAACTGGCAGAATCTCGGCGACGAGGTCCAAGAAGGGCTGCCGGAGGTGTTCAACGACGCACCGGTGGCCGCCGGCGGCCGAATCGATCGGCTTGCGCTCGCGAAGTGGCTGGTCGATTCTGCCAATCCGCTCACGGCCCGCGTGATCGTCAACCGCATCTGGGAGCGGCTGTTCGGGATCGGCATCGTGGCGACGAGCGAGGAGTTCGGCAGCCAGGGAGACCTGCCGAGCCATCCGGAACTGCTCGACTGGCTGGCCTGTGAGCTGGTGGAGAGCGGCTGGAACCTCAAGGCGATCCAGCGACTGATCGTGACGAGCGCCGCCTATCGGCAGACGTCCAAGTGCCCATCAGAACTCGTGGCCCGCGATCCGGAAAATCGGCTTCTGGCCTGCGGGCCGCGGGTGCGGCTCTCGGCGGAGGTGATCCGCGACCAGGCCCTGGCCGCCTCCGGCCTGCTCTCCCGGAAGAAGGGGGGGCCGAGCGTGAGGCCGCCGCAGCCCGCCTTCGGGCTCTCCGCAGCCTTCGGCAGCAGCACCGACTGGCAGACGAGCACCGGGGAAGACCGCTACCGCCGGGCCCTCTACACGACTTGGCGGCGGAGCAATCCCTATCCCTCGATGGCGACGTTCGACGCGCCGTCGCGCGAGGTCTGCACGATCCGCCGTCCCCGGACCAACACCCCGCTGCAGGCCCTGGTGACACTCAACGACCCGGCCTACGTGGAGGCGGCCCAGGCGCTGGCCCGGCGGATCGTCGGGGAAGGGGGATCGACCGCGGCCGACCGGGCGATCCACGGCTTCCGCCTCGTGCTCGCCCGGTATCCGGTGGCGGCCGAGGTGGACCGGCTCGTGCGGCTGCATGACGAGGCCATGGCTACTTACGCCGAGTCGCCCGCCGACGCCAAGCAGATGGCCACCGATCCGCTCGGGCCCGTGCCGGCCGATCTCCAGGTCGACCTCGCCGATCTTGCCGCCTGGACCGTGGTGGCCAATGTCATTCTCAATCTCGACGAAACGTTCATGTGTCCGTGAGGAATCCGATGGACCCGCTTGTCGAACACAAACTGCTCACGACCCGGCGCCACCTGCTCGGCGGGATGGCCGGCGGCATCGGGGCGATCGCCATGCACGAGCTCCTGGCGGCGACTGGCTCCGCCCCCGCGCCGGCATCCGCGGCCGACCCGATGGCGGCCCGGCTGCCGCCGTTGCCGGCGAAGGCCAAGCGGATGATCGTGATCCATCTCACGGGATCGCCGCCGCACCTCGACATGTACGACAACAAGCCGGAGCTGACGAAGCGCGACGGCGAGGATTGCCCGGCCGAAACGATCGCCGGCAAGAAGTTCGCCTTCACCTCCGGCACGCCCAAGCTGCTCGGCACGCGCCGCTCGTGGGTGCGGTGCGGCGCGAGCGGCATGGAGCTTTCGGATGCGATCCCGAATCTGCACCGCGTCGCCGACAAGATCTGCCTCATCAAGAGCATGTTCACCGATCAGTTCAACCATGCCCCGGCGGAATTGATGGTGTACACGGGCAGCCCCCGCGCCGGTCGGCCGAGCCTCGGCAGCTGGGCCACGTATGGCCTCGGCACCGAGAATGCCAACCTCCCGGGGTTCGTCGTACTCATCTCGTCGGGCGTGCAGCCCAACGGCGGCACGAGCAGCTTCGGGTCGGGCTTCCTGCCGAGCGTCTATCAGGGCGTGCAGTGTCGCTCGAAGGGCGATCCGGTGCTCTACGTCTCCGACCCGCCTGGCATGAATCGGGCGATGCGGCGCAAGAGCCTCGAAGCCCTCAAGGACTTGAACGAGCTGCAGGCCCGCGAGCTCGGCAACCCCGAGACGGTCACGCGGATCGCGCAGTACGAGATGGCCTACCCGATGCAGACGACCGTGCCCGACGTGCTGAGCATCGCAACGGAGCCGCAGCACGTGCTCGACC
>CAZONY010000154.1:0-668 GCA_964581215.1 uncultured Chitinophagaceae bacterium
ACTGCCCGTGAGGTGAATCGCGAGATCGCCAAGTACGTCGACGTCATGATCGGCAACGAGGAGGACTTCCCCGCCAGTCTCGGGTTCGAGGTGGAGGGCGTCGATCACGCCATCAGCGCGATCGAGACCGACGCCTTCCGGAGGATGATCGAGAAGGCCGTGCGGGAGTATCCGAACTTCAAGGTGGCGGCGACGACGCTCCGCCGGGTGATCACGGCGACGAAGAACGACTGGAGCGCCATCTGCTGGCACGACGGGAAGTTCTACGACAGCCGCCGATACCCCGAGCTCGAAATCCTCGACCGTGTCGGCGGCGGCGACAGCTTTGCCAGCGGCCTGGCGTTCGGCTTCCTCGAGTTCAACTGCCCGCAGAAGGGGGTGGACTACGGCGCCGCCCACGGGGCCCTCGCGAGCACCACCCCCGGCGACACGTCCATGGCCACCCGCGCCGAGGTGGAAAAACAGATTGCCGGCGGCGGCGCCCGGGTCGTGCGATAGCCCCTACGTCCGTCGGGCGATCACGGCGCGACCGCGACCGCCGACCCGGCAGAAGACGAGCACGCACGGCGGTGCATCGCCGGTTGGAAGCTGCCGGCGGATCTGCTCCACGTCGATCGCCAGCCGGCGGCACTTGATTTCGTAATGGCGGGCCGGACGCTGCCGAAAAT
>CAZONY010000154.1:678-6025 GCA_964581215.1 uncultured Chitinophagaceae bacterium
TTCCTTGATATTCGGGGGCAGCACGGCTTCGACATGGAACGAGGTCGCCAGGCTCGTGGCCGGTGGCTGGCCGGCGGTGAGGTATTCCTCCTCGGCATCCAGGCGGGCCAGACCATGTCGCTCGGCGAGGACGTCCAGCAGCCCGGCCCGCACGACGGCCGGATCGGGATCGCAGAGCACGGCACCCAGCGCGGCGGCGATTGACCGCCGGGTGGCCAGTGGATCGGATGCGAGGCTCTCGCCCGTGGTCAGATTCGTGGCCCGGGCGCACTCGGCCCCCGCCATGTCGCCAAACCAGATCGTCGCCTCCCGGCATTCGCCGCCGAGGCTTATCAGTTCGATCTCACACCCGGGGAATTTCCCCGGAAAGTCGCTCGCCGGCCCCACCTTGATCGCCCCGCCCCGGGCGGTCGTCACGAGGCGTTGCATCCACTCCAGGCCAGGCTGGTAGTGCTCGAGCCATCGGCCCGGCCGATCGCGACCATCGCGGCGGTCGGGATCGGCATGGACGAACCGCCCCGCCCAGTCTTCGGCCGTGACATCGCCACAGCGGGCCGCGAACCGCTCGGGCCGGCCGATCACCGCCACGTTCCAGGTGGCCCGTTGCACCATCGCCGGGCTGCGATCGACCGCCGTCACGCGACAGGCATGCGACAGGGCGGCCGCATCGCTGCCGATGCCGCAGCAGAGGTCGGCCACCTCGCCGCAGACCGCGAACCGGGCCGCCTTGTGCCTGGCCACCTCCCAGGCGGTCGCCTGTTCAACTCCGGTTCGCGTGAGCCACAACTGCCGCGCATGGGGAAGCCGGCCCACGGCGCGCTGGCGGGCTTCGTGCAGGGTGAGGGCCGCCCGCACGAGGTCGTCGGGAAATCGGCCCCGGAGGGTCTTCTGACTCGCTCGCTCCTCGGGCGAACATTCCGCAACGGCGGCGAGCAACTCCGGGGTGGCTCGCAACCGCTCGAGGAGTTCACAGTCGTCGGGCATCGGGAAGGCCATTCGGAGCCGCGCCCAGGCCGCGCGAGCGACGACACTCTTCTCGCAGTCTCGTCAGGATGTGGCCGACCGTCAAGCATGGCGCAGCCGCATTCGCCACCGTCTTGAGAGCCAGACCACTCTGACATACAGTGCCGCGGTGAGGGCGCCCCCACGCGGATCGGAACGCCCCCCGCCCGTTCCTCCTCTCGAGTTTTTTCATGCCCGAACTTCACGGCCACAATTTCATCGCCCACGTGCTGCGCGGCTCCAACCACACCATCCACGCCATGAGCCCGCTCGACGGCCGTGAACTGCCAGGCCGTTTCTGCCTGGCGTCGCCGGACGACGTGGAGGCAGCGATGCAGGCGGCCGCCGCGGCGGCCGAACCGCTCGCCCGCGCGACCGGCGAGGCCCGGGCCTTGTTCCTGGAACGCATCGCCGACGAGATCATGGGCCTCGGCGACGCCCTCATCGAGCGTGCGGGGCTGGAGACGGCGCTGCCCGCGGCCCGCCTCACCGGCGAACGGGGCCGTACCGTCAACCAGCTGAAACTGTTCGCCGCCATGGCCCGCGACGGCTCGTGGGTGGATGCGCGGATCGACCGGAGCCAGCCGGACCGGCAGCCGCTGCCGCGGCCCGATCTCCGCCGGATGAAGAGGCCGATCGGGCCGGTGGTCGTCTTCGGCAGCAGCAACTTCCCGCTGGCCTTTTCCGTGGCGGGCGGCGACACGGCCAGCGCGCTCTGCACGGGCAACCCTGTCGTCGTGAAGGCCCACCGGGCCCATCCCGGCACGTCGGAACTGGTGGCCGGCGCGATCCAGCGGGCCGTGGAGGCCTGCGGCTTCCCGGCCGGGACGTTTTCCATGCTGCATGGCGCGGGCAGCGTGATCGGCACCGCCCTCGTGAGGCATCCCGCCACGCGGGCCGTCGGCTTCACCGGCTCCCGGGCGGCGGGCCGTGCGCTCTGCGATGCCGCCGCGGCGCGGCCGGATCCGATCCCAGTGTTCGCGGAAATGAGCAGTCTCAATCCCGTGTTTCTCCTCCCGGGGGCTCTGGCCGACCGCGGTGGCGAGATCGCCAAGGGCTTCGTGGCCTCGATGACGCTGGGGGTGGGGCAATTCTGCACCAAGCCGGGCCTCGTGTTCGCCGTGGCCGGCCCGGCGCTCGATGCGTTCATGGCCGCGGTTTCCGCCGGGCTCACGGACGTTGCGCCAGCCTCGATGCTCTCGGCCGACATCCGCGCCGCTTTCGAGCATGGCCGCGACACGGTCGCCGGCCAGCCGGGCACGGTCGTGGTCGCGCGAGCGGCGACGGGGGCCGATGCGGCGAAGACACAGGCCGCGGGGATCGTCGTCCGGACGGACGCCGAGACCTTCGCCGCCCGGCCCGCGCTCGCCGAGGAGGTTTTCGGGCCCTTCAGCCTCGTGGTCGCAACGCGATCAGCCGAGCAGATGGAGTCGCTTGCGCGGCAGATCGACGGGCAGCTGACCGCGACGATCCATGGCACCACAGAGGATCTGGCAACGGCGGGCGGGCTGCTCGACATTCTGGCGACGAAGGCCGGCCGGCTCATCGTCAACGGGTTCCCCACGGGGGTCGAGGTCTGCCACGCGATGCAGCACGGCGGCCCATGCCCGGCGACGAGCGACTCGCGGTTCACGAGCGTCGGCAGTGCCGCGCTCGAGCGGTTCATCCGGCCCGTCTGCTACCAGGACCTGCCGCCGTCGCTCCTGCCGGATGCCCTCCAGGATGGCAATCCGCTTGGGATCATGCGGCTGGTGGAGGGGGTTTTCGGGCGGCACTGAATCGCCTGCGGCCGCAGTTCATTCCGGCCGCAGCTCCACCCACGACCGGCAGCCGGCGTAGTCGTCGTGCCAGGGCAACCGCACCGGCTCCGGCAGCAACCGCACCGCGACTTCGAGCACGTGCAGTTCGTCCTGCCAGCGGTGAAACCGCTCGGCCACGGCCGCGTCGGACCACACGTGGCGGCCGCGGAAGGACTGGAGTTGGTCGCTTGCGGTGATCCGGCTGAACCGCAGCACCTCCACCTCATGGGTGAGCACGATGCACCCCGGCGGCGGCCGATCGGCATCGATGCCTTCCAGCAGATCACGGGCTTCGGGAACCAGCTGTTCGGCCGATTGATGGAGGAACGTCGGCAGGAGGAGAAACCGCCGGTGATCCATGCGGAACGAACCGGTCGGCTCGGCAATGCCCCCTTTCCGAAGGATGACGTCCTGGCGGCCGGAGGCCAGCGCCCGACAGATGACGGCCCATTCCTTGAAGGCGGTCGGCATGACATGCGACGGGCAGCGGCCCGCCCTACTTGCCGCGGACGAAGATGCCGTCGGCCGTGAGCTGGATGATCGGCAGGGCGAGCTTGGGATCGAAGACGGCCGTTCCCCTCACGACGACGTCGCTCCCCTTGGCGATGCCGAACAGCTTCCGGGAATCGATGGGGATCACCTTGCCATCGGGCCCGAGGAACTGGACCGCGACCATCGGTGAGTTGGCCTGCTTCTTCTTGCAGAAGGGGCAGTTGTCGGAATCGTGTCCGGGCTTGGCGGCATGGTCGTCGGCGGGAATTTCCACGAGGACGAACGACGCCTTGCCCTCCAGAAACGGCTCCATGCCCCGGGCCCCGAGACGGCCGGCCAGGACGAGCGGCTGCGGCTGGTTCGCCGGAGCTTGAAGGAGCTGCTGCCGCGCCGCCGAGGGCGTGACCCCACCGGCCGGCTCCGCGTCAAGCATCACCTGCTGCCGGACACCGGCGGGATCGGCCGCCTCCAGTGCCGGCGCCACCGCGGGCACGAGGCAGGCCAGGCCCGCCATGATCAATCCCATCGCACGTCGCTGTCTCATGATTGTTCCCTTCAGCCTTTGGGCTCGGCACCGCCCGCAGCCTTCGTGGCGGCCTCGACGGTCTTCTTCAATTCTCCGATCGCTGCCTCGATCTTCGGTTCGTGCTCGAGGTAGTCAATCGCCTTTCGCACGTCCTCGTTCGAGGAGTGCAGTGCCGTATCCATGCTGTCGAAGCAGTCGAAAACCTGGTCGAGCGCCTTCTTGGCGGCCGATGCTGCCTCGTCCGCCAGCCCCGCCGAGCCGACCAGCGAGTGCATGTCGTCCAGCAGGTGGCCGACCATGTGGACGTGGCCATCGGCCTCGTCGAGATCCTTCTTGGCGAGGGCCGCCTTGACGTCGGCACAGACCTTTTCCAGCTCGGCCAGCGCCCCGGCCAGCGTCTCGGGCCGCTCACGGCCCTCATCGTGGCCATGGCCGTGATGCGCGTGGTCGTCATGGTGGTCATGGTGGTCATGGTCGTGCACCGTGGCCTGCGGGGGCCGCGGCGGCGCGGATGCCGGCCCGCACCCCGTGACGGAGCAGGCCAGCACAATTCCGGCCGCCGAAGGCAGCCCCATCCACGAACTCCAGGGCCGAATGATCATGATGCGACTGGCTCCTCTTGGGGGGAGAACGGGCACGATGCCGGGAACAGCAAGCTCCGTCTTCTGATGATACCGGGCGTGCCGAAAACGGGGCAAGTCAGCCGGCGGTGTGGTCGGCGGGCCCCGTCGCATCAGCCCGGGGCGCCGGCAGCAGCGGACGCGGTTTCGCAGGCACCGCGTCGGCGACCAAACAAACCAGCGATCGCTCGGGCATCTCCAGCGGACGCGTGACCTCGAACATCGGCCCCTTGCCGTCGGGGTGGATGTCGTGCGGAGGGACTCGTGCCGTGTCCACGAACAGCCGCCATGGCAACTCGGCCAAAAGCGTCGCGCGGGGAAACTGAAACGTCCGCGGCAGCGAGCCGGCATGACAGAATACGAGCACGTGCCGGGCCGTCCCCTCGACACCGCCGGCCGCCAGGTCGGCCGCCTCGTGCAGTTTCGCCGCCGATGGCGCCCCGAAAAAACAGGTCAGACTCGCATCGGCGGCATACCAGTCCACATGCGTGCCCTCCGGCGAGAACCATTCCACGTCGGGCAGCGTGCCGTCGGCCGACCGCCCCCCTTCCAGGAACGACCGCCGCCGGAGCGTGGGGTTGCCGAGCCGAAACCGGATCAACTCCCGCACGAAGCGGACGAGGTCGCCGCCCTCCTCGACCAGGCTCCAGTCGAACCACGAAATCTCGTTGTCTTGGCAGTAGGCGTTGTTGTTGCCGGACTGCGTGCGGCGGCACTCGTCGCCGGAAAGCAGCATCGGCACGCCCTGGCTCAGGAGCAGCGTGGCGAGCATGTTGCGAATCTGTCGCAGCCGCGTGGCCTCGACGTCGGCCCGCGTGGTCGGCCCCTCCGCACCGTAATTGTCGGAGAAGTTGTTGTTGTCGCCGTCGCGGTTGCCCTCGCCGTTGATGTCGTTGTGCTTCTCGCGA
>CAZONY010000155.1:0-5719 GCA_964581215.1 uncultured Chitinophagaceae bacterium
CGGAACCTCGCTCGTTCGCAGCTCGATCTGCCGCACGTTCTCCGACTGCACCACAGCCCCTCGGCACGGCCTCCGCAGCGGCTGCTATCCGCTCGACGAGTATTACAAGCGGCTTCCGGAGGCGGCCCAGGTCAGGACGATCAAGGCGAGCAGCGACGCCACGGTCTGAACACCCGGGCCGTCACAGGCTCCGCGGCGCCCTTGACGTCCGTCCCGGCGCCGTTGTCTGCTTTTCCTGTTCCGGGGAGGCTGGACGACAGAATTCACGGCACTCGGCATGGCACCATTCCATCACATCACCGTCGAACGCCTCGGGGCGGCCACCGTCATCCGGATCGGCGTGCCACGGATCGTCGATTACCCGGTGACCGACGACCTCCGGCACGAGGTCGCCACGGCGGTGTCTGCCGCCGCACCGCCCAACATTGTGATCGACCTGTCGGGCGTCGAGCTCGTCTCGAGCGCCGGCATCGCCTTCTTCCGCGACATCTATCGGGCAGCTTCGGCGCTTCGCGGACAGGTCGTCATCGCCGGGCCGCGGGCCGAGATCCGCACGCTCATGCGGATGGTGGGGCTCGACACCATCTTCAGCATCCACGACGACGTCGCCGCCGCGGTCGCTGCCTTCTGACCATGCCGCACCCGGGCCAGGTGGTCGAGGGAGATACGGTGACGACCCGACATCGACCCACGTTGGCCGCGAACCGCCGTTGGCCCGCCCCGCTGCGGCTCACCGCAGGCGTCACCGCCGCCTATTTCGTCGTCGGTCTCGTCGGCATGGCGCTGGCCGTGCCGCCGAGCAATGCGACGCTCATCTTCCCCGCCGCCGGGCTCGCGGTGGCGACGGCCCTGCGCTATGGTGCCCCGGCCGTCTGGGGCGTGGGGCTGGGCCAGTTCTTGATGCAGGTGATCCGGCACGTCGTCGCAGACGGCCCTCCCTCGGCGTTGCTGCTCGGCTGCTGGGCGATGATCTCTCTGGGGGCCGCACTCCAGGCCCTGATGGCCGTCTTCGTCGTGCGGCGCTGGAAGGGACCGGAATGGCGGGCCGCGATCTACGAGCAGCATACGTTCGGGTTTCTGTTCCTGAGCGGAGTCCTCGCCTGCCTCGTGTCGGCGTCATTCGGCATCGGCACGCTCGTGGCCGCCGGCTTCGTGGAGCCGGCCGTCTTCGGCCGGGCGTGGCTCAACTGGTACACGGGCGATACGCTCGGAGTCTTCATCTTCGCCCCGCTCACGCTCCTGCTTTTGCATGGCGAGAGCGGTCGTGCTACCGCCGGCGATTGGCACGTCGTCTGGCGGATGGGCGCGATCCTGGCGCTGATCATGGTGGCCTTCTTCGGCGTCCGTCGCTGGGAGGCCTGGGCTCGCGAGGCCACGCTCCGCACCGATGCGCTTGCGATCGCCGGCGGCAGCGTGAATGACGGTATCGAAGCCTACCTCACGGCGCATCCGCTGCCCGCCGGACTGCGGGTCCGTGTGCTGGATTCGGACGGTAGCCCGCTGTTCGATTCCGCCGTCCGGCCCGATCCGCCGCAGGAGCCCCTCACGTGCACCGTGCCGGTCCCCGGCACCGACCATCGACAGACGCTCGTCGCCCTGGCTGACGACACCTATCTCCAGCGACGCTTCGACGTGTCGTGGGCGGTGGCGATCCTGTCGCTGGTCGTCGCCGGAATTCTCGCCGACCGCGACTTCGTGGTCCTCTCGGCGGTCACTCGCGAGGCCACGACGCGGATCGAGAAGGAGCGGATCCAGCGAAACCTGGCGATCGCCCGCGACATCCAGCAGGGCCTGCTTCCGACGATGGCGCCCGACCTGCCGGGGTTCGACATCGCGGGCTGGAACGAGCCTGCCGACGAGACCGGCGGCGACTATTTCGACTTCGTGCCGCTGGCCGACGGACGCCTCGCCGTGGCGATCGCGGACGTCACCGGCCACGGCATCGGGGCGGCGCTCGTCGTGGCCGAGGTGCGGGCGCTCTTCCGGGCCGAGATCGTGCGGGCGCCCGACCTGCGGACTGCCGTCGCCAATCTTCATGGCCTGCTCGCCGGCGACCTCTCCGCCGACCGCTTCGCCACCGCCTGCTTCGCGATCGTCTCGGCCGCGCACGGCACCGTCTCCTCACTCAGCGCCGGCCACGGGCCGATCATGACCTACACGGCGGCGAATGACGAGGTGCGGGAGCTTCCGCCCCAGGGCCTGCCGCTCGGCTTCATGCCGGAGGCCGCCTATACTCCTCCCCACGTCGTCGCGCTCGCTCCCGGAGACATCTTCATGCTCCTCACCGACGGATTCTTCGAATGGTCCGATCCGTCCGGCGAGCCATTCGGCGTGCCGCGGATCCGCGACTTCCTCCGCAGCCACCATCGGCGTTCGGCCCGCGGCCTGATCGACGAGCTCCGCGCGGCGGTCGTCGCCTTTTCCGGAGGCGTGCCCCAGGCGGATGACCTCACCGCCGTCGTCGTCAAGCGATTGTCCTGACAGGACTCGAACCGAAGGAGTCTCGACCATGCCCCCATCCACCGAGTCGGCCCAGCCCCATGCAGGCCCCAGCGTCTCCGACACGCTGGCCCACAGTCGTCCGCGGGCCGGATCCCCCGAGACCGACGCCTTCCTGCGGGCCGTGATCAAGACCGGCGCCTCCGACCTGCACGTCCGGGCCGGTGGCCAGCCGCGGGTGCGGATCGACGGCGTGCTCCGCCGCGTGGAGCGGGAGGCCATGCCGGCCGCCGATTTCGAGGCGCTGATCCTGGGGATGCTTCACGACACCGAGCGGCGGCTCCTCGTCGAGCAGGGATCGGTCGATGTCGCCTACGACCTCGACGCCGACTGCCGCTTCCGGATCAACATCTTCCGCCAGGACTCCGGCCTCTCGGTGGCCGCGCGGCTGGTGCCGAGGACGATTCCGTCGTTCGACTCACTGCGGCTGCCGCCGGTGATCCGGCGGATCGCCGAGGCCCAGCGGGGGCTGATTCTGGTCGCCGGCGTCACCGGCAGCGGCAAGAGCACGACGATGGCGGCGATGCTCGACCACATCAACGAGACCCGCGCCGAGCACATCCTCACCATCGAAGACCCAATCGAGTTCCTCTTCACCGAAAAGAAGTGTCTCATCAATCAGCGGGAGGTCCGCATCAACGTGCCCGATTTCCCCACGGCCCTGCGGGCGATGGTGCGCGAGGATCCCGACATCGTGCTGATCGGCGAGATGCGCGATGCCGAGACCTTTCGGGCCGCCCTCCAAGCGGCCGAGACCGGCCACCTCGTCTTCGGCACGGTGCACGCGGCGCGGGCGGCCCAGGCGATCGGCCGCATTCTGGGCCTCTTTCCCGATGAAGAGCAGGGGGCCGTCCGGCAGTCGCTGGCCTTCAACCTGCAGGCCATCATCTGCCAGCAGCTGCTCAAGTCGAAGAAGGCGGAGGTGCGCCGCGTGCCGGCGTGCGAGGTGCTCCTCGCCACGCCGATCGTCCGCAAGCTGATCCATGACAGCCGCGACGCGGAGATTGGCGAGGTGATCGACACCGGCGACGCCGGCATGATCGGCTGGACGGAAAGCCTCTATCACCTCTGCAAACAGGGGCTCGTCGACGAGGAGGCGGCCTGCGAGGTGGCGCCCAACGCCGAGGCCCTGCGGATGCGGCTCGCCGGCATCCAGGCCTCCACCCGCGGCATCGTCGGCTGATGTCGTGGATGGCTTTTTCCGCGGGCAGCTAGACTGCCCTCCATGGAAACCGCCCTGACGACGGCGTGGCGCTGGTGGCTCGTCCTCTGGCCGCACGTGCTGGCCGCCTCGATTCTCGCCATCAACGTCGTCGCTTCCGCGCATGCGATCCTCGTCAAGCGCGACACGCGGAGCACGATCGGCTGGGTGGGATTGATCTGGCTCTCGCCGGTCTTCGGGGCGATCGCCTACGCCCTGCTCGGCGTCAACCGGATCCGCTCCCGCGCCAGCCAGTTGCGAGCGGGCCTGATCACGGTGGCCCACGAGCTCCGCGATGCCGCCCCATCGGCAGACCGGCTGCGCGAGGCGATCGGGGCCGCCGACACGCCGTTGCGATCGCTGGCCAGGCTCGTCGGCGAGGTCACCGGCCGCGACCTCGTCGATGGCAACCGCATCGAGCCTCTCGACGGTGGCGACACCGCCTACCCGCGGATGCTCGACGCGATCGGCGCCGCGCAGCGCAGCATCGGCATGGCGTCATACATCTTCGATAATGACCCGACGGGCCGGATTTTCGTCGATGCCCTCGCCGCGGCGGTGAAGCGGGGCGTGGCGGTGCGGGTGCTCATCGACGGCATCGGCTCGAGCTACACGTGGCCGTCGATCGTCGGGCGACTGGCGCGGGCGGGGGTGCGCGTCGACCGGTTCCTGCCCACGAGCGTGCCCATCTACTTTCCCTACGCCAACCTGCGGAACCACCGCAAGATCCTCGTCGTCGATGGCACGGTCGGCTTCACCGGGGGCCTCAACATCCGCGACGGCTGCTGGCTCGCCCACAAGCCACGCCACCCCGTGCGCGACATGCACTTCGAACTGCGCGGTCCCGTCGTCGCCCACCTGCTGGAGGTCTTCCTGGAGGACTGGGCCTTCGCCACCGGCGAGGTGCTCGCGGGCGACCACATCGACGGCTACTTTCCCGACGCCTGGCGGCCGCAGGTCGCCCCGGCGGGCGGTGGGCTGGCCCGCGGCGTCCGCTACGGCCCCGACGATCAGTTCATCGGGCAGATCAAGCTCGTGCTCGTCGGCGCCCTGGCGGCCGCCCAGAAGTCGGTGCGGGTGATGACCCCCTACTTCCTGCCCGACGACGCGGTCTGCCAGGCTCTCGACGTGGCCGCGATGCGGGGCGTCCAGGTCGATATCGTTCTGCCGGCGCAGAACAACCTGGAACTCGTCGGCTGGGCCTCGACGGCCATGCTCTGGCAGGTGCTCGGACGCGGCTGCACCGTCTGGATGTCGCCGCCCCCCTTCGACCACACCAAGCTCCTCGTCGTGGATGGAGCGTGGGCGATGTTCGGCAGCGGCAATTGGGACGACCGCAGCATGCGACTGAATTTCGAGTTCAACGTGGAGACCTACGATCGCGACCTCGCCGCCCGGCTCGATGCCCACGTGGCCGGCGTGATCGCCCGCTCCACGCGCAAGACGCTCGCCGAAGTCGACGCCCGCAGCCTCCCGGTGCGGCTTCGTGACGGCATCGCCCGGTTGTTTTCTCCCTACCTGTAATCCGCGGCGCTCGCCATCCCGGCCTCCGTTTACTCGCCCGCGGGCATGGCATACATTCATGTCCCATGCCCGCCACACTCGCCTCCACACCCACGCTCGCCGCCAGCGCCGCCATCGACCGCCTGCGGGCGATCGGGCGGGAATTCCATGGCCGGTCCTGGTCGCTCGGCACGAGCAGCAACTACAGCGTCGTCGCGTCCCGCGAGCCGCTCGAGCTTCTCATCACCGTCAGCGGCAAAGACAAATCGTCTCTCGGGCCCGATGACTTCGTCCGCGTCGATGCGGCCGGCCGCCCCGTGGACGGCTCGGGCAAGAGGTCGTCGGCCGAAACCCTGCTGCACTGCCTCCTGGCCGAGATGATCCCGTCCGTGGGTGCCGTGCTCCACACGCATTCGGTCTGGAGCACGATCCTCTCCGGAGCCGATCTGCCGCGGGGATGCGTGCGGATCGAGGGCTACGAGATGCTCAAGGGGCTCGAGGGCATCACCACCCACG
>CAZONY010000155.1:5729-6021 GCA_964581215.1 uncultured Chitinophagaceae bacterium
TTCCTGCTGTCGCGGCACGGCCTTTACACCTGGGGCCGCGATCTCGACGAGGCCCGACGCCACGTCGAGATTCACGAATTTCTCTTCGAGGTCGTGGCCCGCGCCCGGACATTGCCGGCCGCTTCCTGATCCCCTCTCTTCCGTTCCGCAGGAGGTTTCTCATGGCAATCGTCACCGTTCCGGCCGAGGCCCGACGGATCACCGACCCGGGCGAGATCAAAGCATTTCTGGCCGGGCACGGCATCGAGTATTGCGTCTGGCCGCTCGAGGACCGCGTCGATCCGGCCGCCCC
>CAZONY010000156.1:0-5668 GCA_964581215.1 uncultured Chitinophagaceae bacterium
ATTCTCCTCAAATCGTCCTTCGATCCAGGGCTGCGTCATCATTGTTCTCCGATGGTCATCTCGCGTTCGTGGGGGAAACCGCACGGCATTCGATTCTGCAACGCCCGAGGATTCAAGTCCCGGCTCGTGGTTCGGGGCCGGCTGCCGGGTCGGCTCCCGCGACCGTGAATCGGCAACAATCCGCCCCGTCGAGCCGGCAGTCCGACAGGTGCACGGTCGCACCGGCCAGTTCCTGGAGCATGAACCGCTCGGCCGCACAGATGCCGCGATCCTGCTCGGCCAGTTCCGGGTAGGGGCAGGTGTAGGTCGTCAGCACGGGTAGTCCGCCGTCGCCGGGGCCCACCGTGCACGAAATCTGCCGCTGCCGCAGGAGGGCGGCGGCCTGCTCCAGACGCTCTCCGGGTGATTCCCCGGAGACCCTGTCGAGACAGTTTTTTGCCAGGGCAGCCCCGATGCGGGCGATCAGGCCGCGCCGCACCGAGGCGTCGCCGACATGGCGGATCTCCTGCCACAGCACCAGGGCAAGATCCCGGAAATTGTCGCCGCCGAGGCGACGGCCCTTGTCCGTGAGGGCGTACACATGGGACGGGCGGCCACGGCCCTGCACGAGGGTGGATCGCTCGACGATTCCCGCCCGCATGAGCCGTTCCAGCCGCTGCCGAACGGCCGTGGCGGTCACGCCCAGGGCTTCTTGGAGGTCGCTGATGCTCGAGCCCCCGCCCACCCGCAGCAGCTCCACCAGCGGGGCGTCGGAAGGAAGCGCAGAGGAAGGAAGTGCGGCAGACATCACGCAGTAGTGTAGCCCCCAGCCCTATTTTCGACAAACTGGGCAGCGAAAAATCAAATCAGGCGGGGAAGGCCGCGTGAACAGCCTCGAGGAATTCCTCGCGCGTCGTCGCCCTCGACACCCGGCCGCGAAATTCCCGGGCTCCCGGGATGCCTTGGGCGTAGGCGCAGGCGAACTTTCGCATCAGCAGCGTGCCGCGGGCCACGCCGAAGCGACGGCAGACCAGATCGTAGTGATGTAGCACGATCGTGCGCTGCTCGGCCAGCGTCGGATCGGCGGGGGGCTGCTCGCCGCGGAGCAGGGCCGCGCACTGGGCGAAGATCCATGGCTTGGCGAGGGCCTCGCGGGCGATCATCACGCCATCCACACCTGACTCGCGGAGCCTCGCCACCGCCGTGGCTGCCGAGTCGATATCGCCGTTGCCGACGACGGGCATCCGGGACACGCTCCGCTTCACGACGGCGATCGCCTCCCAATCGGCCTGGCCCTTAAAAAATTGGGCCGCCACGCGCCCGTGCACCGTGAGGCAGGAGGCCCCCGCCTCCTCGATCCGCTGGGCCACTTCAACGGCGGTGCGGCATGCGTCGGAGCAGCCCAGCCGGATCTTGGCCGTCACCGGGGTTCCGTCGCAGGCCTCGACCACCCGGCGCACGATCGTGCCGACACGGTCTGGATCCCGGAGCAGCCACGAACCGCTGTGGGCCTTTTCGGTGACCTGCCGCACCGGGCAGCCGAAATTGAGATCGACGACGCTCACTTGGAAGTCTTTCGCCAGCCGGCGGCCCACCCGGGCGAGATTGTCGGGGTCGTTGTCCCACATCTGCACGGCCAGTGGCCGTGGCTCGTCGCGGACGCCCCACAGGCGGTCGGGATGCTCGCCGCGGTTCGTCTCCAGCCAGGCGGCGCTGCGGGCGGCGATCATTTCCGTGGCGAGCAGGCCGGCGCCGCCGAACTCCCGCACGACCTGCCGGTAGGCGTAGTTCGTGTAGCCGGCCATCGGCGCTTGCAGCAGCGGCGGGTCGATCACCACCGGGCCGATGGCCAGGGGTTTCACGGCAGGCGACGGATCGGCAACGGGCGCGATCATGGACGCGATCCGTCCCTTCAGCGGGACGGCGGCGATTCGGGGACGGCCCCGCTGGCCGGCACGACGGCCGCCCCTCCGCGCCACTGGATGGGGGTGCCGATGAGCATCGAGACGAACCGATCGTCGGGCACCGCCGGATCGGCGACGGCCATCGCGTATTCGGCGATGTCGAGGTTGTAGGCGAGGGCGGCCGTCAAAAATTCCCGCTGCTGCGCGGTCAGCGTGGCCTGCGCCACGGCGACGGACTCGATCGGCCGCTTCCCCTGGGCATGATCCTTTTCGGCCATGTCGAGCGCCTTCCTGGCTGCGTTCACGGCGGCAGCCCGCACCTCGATCGCCTCGTGTTTGGCCGGCAGCATGCGGTTGATGGCCCGGATGCGTCCGGTTGCCGGACGGGAGGCGAAGATCGTGTCGAAGTGGGTCTGGTAGGGCGTGGCGAGCGGGCGGTCGATCGGCCACGGGGGTGGATCGCCTGGGGGAAGGCGGATGAGATCGACCAACTCCTGCTGGGCGGCGACGAGCTGGGCGCGGGCCTCGGCGAGATCGGCCCGGGCATCGGCGGTGGCCACGTCGAGCACCGCCCGATCATGCGGATCGCCGCCGGGCGCGGTGAGTTCGAGCCGCTCGACGGCTTCGGTGGCGAACCGGATGGCGGCGAACGCGGCCGAGACCTTCCAATAGGCCTGCGCGATCCAAAGCCGCCGGGTGCGATCCCCGGACCGCTCGAGCGCCTCCAGCAGCGGCAGGGGTCTGGCGTAGAGGCTGGTGTCGGGCACCGTCGCCGGGGCGAGCGGCTCGAGGGCGGCCGCGAGCAGTTCGGCAGCGGGGCCCGTCGGGAGAGGCTGCGGAGGAGGTTCGTCCGGGGCTTTGGGAATGGGGGGCGTCTGGCCGGCCGTGTTGCCGGTTGCCGGCACGACGACGGAGATCGTGCCATCGGCGGCGGGCGCGGCCGCATCGTTGCCCGATGCGGTGACTGCGGCGATGGCCACGACGGCGGCGAGCGGTGCGATCCGGGGGAGAGTCATGCCCACAAGGCTCACAAAGGCGGCGGGCCGCGTCAACGGGAGCCATGGGGAGGGAGCAAGAAGCCGCCAAAGTCAGGGGCTGTGGCCCGCCTGGAGGGCGGGCCTTCGGGCGGTGTCTGCGACCTGTGGTCGCGGACACCCAAGCCCGCGGGGGCCAGGATGGCCCCGCGGGCGTAAAGCTAGCTCGCAGCATCCAGATACGGATCCTGGCTCATCTGGATGTGAGACTCGGCCCGCTGCCGCTCCACGTACTCGAGCACTCGACGCTGTCGCCGGTGGCGGGCCTCCACTCGCTGCTGCGCCCGCTTGAACACCGCCAGCAGTCGCTCGGCGTGGCCGTCCAGGCGACCGCGAAGCCGGCCCGCGATCCGAGCGGCCTGCTTGGGGCCGTAGCCGGCCATGAGAATCTCGTCGTCGAGGGCGACGTATTGCCGCCACGTGCCCGGGTCGCCCTGGCGCCCGCAGCGGCCCACGAGCTGGCGGTCGATGCGGGCCGAGTCGTGCAGCTCCGTGCAGATCACGTGCAATCCCCCGAGATCGTGCACCCCCGCGCCGAGTTTGATGTCGGTGCCGCGGCCGGCCATGTTCGTCGACACCGTGATCTGCCCCTGCTGGCCTGCCAATGCCACGATCTCCGCCTCGCGGGCCACCTCCCGCGCGTTGAGCACGATGTGCGGCAGGCCTTCGGCCGTGAGCAGCCGGGAGATGTCATCGGATTTGTCGATCGATCGGGTGCCGATCAGCACCGGTCGCCCGGTCGCGTGCACGTCGCGGATGTCGTCCATGATGCGTCGCAGCTTCTCCTCGTACGTCTCGCAGACGATCGGCGGCAGTTGCTTGCGGATCGCCGGCTTGTTGGTCGGCACGACGGCGATGGCCACGTCATAGGTGCGGGCGATCTCCCCGGCACTCGTGGCGATCGTGCCGGTCATGCCCGCCAGGTGCGGCCAGCGGGCGAACAGATCCTGGATGGTGATCCGCGCCGCATGGCCGCCGCGGCCCGCCCGCACGTCCACATCTTCCTTCGCCTCCACGGCCTGGTGGAGACCATCGCGCCACGAGCGGCCCTCCGCGATGCGGCCGGTGAATTCGTCGATGATGACGATCTCCTGCCCCTTGCCGTCCTCCTTGGGGCGGACGACGTAGTGCCGATCGCGGATGAAGGCGATCCGCGCCCGCAGGGCGAGCTCCACGGCATCGTAGAGCTCCAGCAGGCTCACCTGCTCGACGAGCCGGGGGCGGAGCGCGGCCCGGACGATGCTGCGGCCGGCGCCCAGCAATTCGGCCGTCTTCTTCTGGGTGTCGTATTCGAAGTGCACGTCCTGCTGCAGGCGGGCGGCGATGTCGCGGGCGAACAGAAACAGCGCCTGCTTGCGGGCCTCCGGTTCCCCCTCGGGCGAGGAGATGATGAGCGGCGTCCGGGCCTCGTCGATGAGCACGTTGTCGGCCTCGTCCACGAGCGCGAACCAGTAGGGCCGCTGCATCAACTTCGGGCCCCCGGCGCCGTCGCGGCCGGCGAGCATCGCCCCCAGATCCGCGCGGCCCTCCGCGATCTCCCGGTTCATGAGCCGGTCCTTGAGGAAGTCGAAGCCGAACTCCTTCGCCGTGCCGTAGGTGACGTCCTTGGCGTAGGCCTCGCGCCGCTCGTCGAAGCCCATCTGCGACTGGACGATCCCCACCGAGAGGCCGAGAGCGCGGTAGATCGGCTCCATCCACTCCGCGTCACGCTTGGCCAGATAGTCGTTGACGGTGGCCAGGTGCACCCCCTTCCCGGCGAGGGCGAACAGAGCCAGCGGCAGGGTGGCCACGAGCGTCTTTCCCTCCCCGGTCTGCATCTCGACGATCGCCCCGCGCACCAACGCCACGCCGGCGAGGAGCTGCACGTCGTAGTGCCGCATCCCGATCGTCCGCCGCCCCGCCTCGCGGGTCGCCGCGAAGCTCTCCACGACGAGGGACTCGATCGGATCACCCGCCTTGGCACGGTAGGACAGGGCTCGGGCCAGGCGGCGCAGTCCGGCGTCGCTGTGTGCCGCCATCTCCGGAGCGAGCGCCTCGACCTCGGCGACGATGCGGCGTGCCGAGGCGTCGATCAGCGACCGCGACCCCGGGGCCATGCCCCGGATCCATCCGAACCAATCGCTCGTGGCGGTCACGGCATCCTCCCGCCCGTCGCCCCGGGGGCGACGGCCCGGTTCCCTACGGCTCGAACTGCTCGCGGCTGGCGACCGGGAGCCTCAATTCGACCCGCTGCCGGCCCCGGAACACGCCCAACGACACCGTCCGGTCCGTCGGCGTGGTGCTCACCAGACTGACGAGGTGGTCGTCGTCCTCGACGGGCAGGCCGTCGAACTCGAGGATCACGTCGTCCGGGCGGATGCCCGCCGCGTCGGCGGGCGACCCCTTCGTCACCGCCGACACGCGCGCACCCACCGCCCGCGTCATCCCCAGACGTTCGGCCGAACGCTGCGAGAAGGAGCGGTCGAGGGTCACGCCCAGGTAGGCGCGGGAGACGGTACCCCGCTCCACCAGCTGGCGGGCGACGAACAGGACCATCGGCACGGGGATGGCGAAGCCGATCCCCTCGCTGCCTCCGGAGTTGCTGGCGATGGCGGTGTTCACCCCCACGACCTCGCCGCGGAGATTCACGAGCGGGCCGCCGCTGTTGCCGGGGTTGATGGCGGCGTCGGTCTGGATGAAGTCCTGGAACTTCACCCCCTCGTCGCCCAGTTCGAGGTCGCGCCGACCCTTCGCCGAGACGATGCCCAGCGT
>CAZONY010000156.1:5678-5998 GCA_964581215.1 uncultured Chitinophagaceae bacterium
CACCGCGAGCACCGCCAGATCGGTCGCCGGGTCGGTCCACATGCGCTCGGGGCGCAGCTCGCGGCCGTCGTCGAGCCGGATCACGATGCGGTCCAGCTCGGCACCGTTGACGACGTGGCGGTTGGTGATCACCACCATCCTGTCCGCCACGCGGGCGATCACGCCCGACCCGGCCTCGTCCTCCTCCCCCTGCTTCGCCGAGCGGCCCGGCCTCGTCGTGGTCTTCCGGGCGTCGATGTGCACCACGCAGGGCCGGAGCAGGAGCGACAGCCGCCGCAGCTGGGCGCCTTGGCGCTCCAGTTCGGCGGCGTCCCGCTCGA
>CAZONY010000157.1:0-5982 GCA_964581215.1 uncultured Chitinophagaceae bacterium
TCGATCGTGCGGTCGCCGAGTTCGATCGGCGGCAGACCTCACTCGTGTCACGATTCTGGCGCTCGCTGCACGTGAAGGAGCGACTGCGTCGCCTCCGCCATCGGCGCCGGTTCGCCCGGCTGCGCTGATCGTTCCGCGGCCCCCCGGGCCGCGACGGCTCATCCCGCGGCCGCGAGCCCGCGAATCGTCGTGACGACCGCGTCCACATCGTCGGCCGTGTTAAAGGGCCCGAAGCTCGCCCGCACCGTGCCCCCCGACGACGTGCCGATGGGCTGGTGCACCCGGGCCGCGCAGTGGAACCCGCTGCGCACCTGCACACCGGCCGCGACTTCCAACACGGCGGCCACATCGGCCGGCTCGTGGCCCGCGACGGTGAAGCTCACGATCGGAACGAACCCGCCGGCCGCCGGCTCGGCCGCGGCGGCGACCACCCGCACGCCGGGGATTTCCGCCAGCCGGGCCGCGCAGTCACAGGCCAACGCCCGGCACCCCGCGGTCCCCTCCCCGACCGCCTGCGACTTCCACCATTCGAGGGCCGCCACGAGGCCGGCGATGGCCGGCAGATCGGGCGTGCCCGCCTCCATGCGGCCGGCAAAATCCTCCGGCATCTCGAGGCTGTCGCTCGCCGAGCCCGTGCCCCCCTGCACCAGCGGCACGAGTTCGATGCCCGGCTTCACGAAAAGGATCCCCACGCCCATTGGGCCCAGCAGCCACTTGTGGGCCGGCGCGGCGATCATGTCGGCATCCACGGCGACGAGTTCGGGCGTCGAAAGCTGGCCGAGCGTCTGGGCCGCGTCGAGCAGCAGGAGGCCGCCGCGGTCGTGGGCCACCCGGGCGATCGCGGCGGCATCCTGCACGCCGCCGGTCACGTTCGAGGCATGCGTGCAGGCGACCAGTCGCGTGGTCGGCCGCCAGGCCTTGGCGACCGCTTCGGGATCGGCGATTCCCCGTCCGTCACAGGGCACGATGTCGAGCTCGATCATGCCGAGCGCTGCCAGCCGGTGGAGCGGCCGCAGCGTGGCATTGTGGTCGGCAGCGGTGGCGATCACGTGGTCGCCGGGCGCGAGAAGCCCGTGGATCGCCATGTTGAGAGCCAGCGTGCCCCCGGCGGGAAAAGCGACCCGGGCAGGATCGACGCCGCCGAGCAGGTCGGCCACGAGGCGGCGGCCCCGATCGATGATCCGATCCGCCTCGAGCGCCTCGCGATACCCGCCGCGGCCGGCGGCCACGCCCAGCGACCGCGCGGCCCGCTCCCAGGCCGCATGCACGCTCTCCGGCTTCGGCCAGGAGGTGGCGGCATTATCGAGGTAGCGACGCGGCAGGGTCGTCATCGTCAACCCCCGATCTGGTACATCGCCCGCTCGGGACGTTCGAACGCCGGCGTGCCGATCCCGTGGGCCTGCCGCTTGGCGGCCACGCACTCCCGCAGCGCGTCGGCGAGACGGGCGTCGATCTCCGCGGGACCACGGCCCGAACGGAGGGTGCCGCGGGCGTCCCACTCCACCGTCGAGAACAGGCAGTTGCGGAACTGCCCGTCGGCCGTGAGCCGCAGACGGTCGCACGCTTCACAGAAGGGCCGCGTGACGGGATCGATGAAGCCCACGCTCCCCTCGCCATCGATCCACTCGTAATCGACGGCCGGCTGACCGGGATCGGGCCTGGAGGCCGGTGTCAGCGGCCCCACCTCCCGTTCGAGGATGCGCCGAACCTCGGCGCCCGACAGCACCTGCGCGTCGGTCCACTCTCCCTCGGCGTCGAGCGGCATGAACTCGATGAACCGCAGATGGAATCCCTCGCGGCGGCAGAACCTGGCCAGCGGCACGATCTCGGACTCGGTGAGGCCGCGGATCGAGACGGCGTTGATCCGGATCCGACGGAATCCCGTCCGCTTCGCCGCCGCGAGGCCGGCCAGGACGCGGTCGAGACCGGCGCGGCGGGCGATCGTCTCGAACACATCCTCCCGCAGGGCATCGAGGCTCACGTTCAGGCGGTGCAGCCCCGCCCGCCGCAGCCGCTCGGCCTGTTCGGCGAGCAGGAGGCCGTTGGTCGTGAGGGCGACGTCGTCGATGCCCGGAACCTCGTGGAGCTGCCGCACGAGCTCGTCGAGGTCGCTGCGTACGAGCGGCTCACCGCCGGTGAGCCGGATCGTGCGGATGCCGAGCCCGGCGGCCACCCGCACCACCCGGGTAATTTCCTCATAGGCGAGCAGTTCCTCGCGCGGCCTGAAGGCCACCTCGAGGGGCATGCAATAGGTGCACCGCAGGTTGCAGCGGTCGGTGACGCTGATCCGCAGGTCGGTATGGACGCGGCCGAAGCCGTCCACGAGCTGCTTGGGGGCCGCGGCGGTGATCATGAGGCCGCCCCCGGCACCTGGTCGGGATGGATCCACGCCCGCCCGCCGTCTCCGGCCACCTCGCACTTCCAGATCGGCACGTCGGCCTTGATGCGTTCCATCAGCCACTCGGCTGCGGCAAAGGCCTCGCGGCGGTGCGGGGCGCTCGTGGCGATCGCCACGCTCGCCTCCCCGACGGCGACGACCCCGAGCCGGTGCTCGATCCGACACCCCAGAAGGCCGAACGTGGCAACGGCCTCCTCGCGAAGCCGGGCGAGCGCGGCCGCGGCCATGGGCTCGTGGGCCTCGTACTCGAGTTCCCGGGTCTCGACTCCGGCCGTCATCCCGCGGGTGGTGCCGACGAAGAGCACGTTGGCCCCGGCCGCGCCATTGCCGACGGAAGCCAGCAGCGACGGGCCGTCGATCGGACGGCGCACGAGAAGCTCCGCAGCGGCCATCGTCCCGCGTCCTCCTATCCGCCGCTCACGGGCGGAATGATCGCCACCTCGGCATCGGCCGCCAGCGGAGCGTGGTCGGCCACGTACGTGCTGCCAACCGCCACGGCACTCCGGGCGATGAGCAGGGCCGCGCTCGGCACCGCCGCCGCCACCGCCGCCTTGAGATCGGCCGCCGTGCCCCCCGACCACGGAAGATCGATCCGTCGCGTGCCGGCGACGGCAGCCAGTCCCGCGAAGAGGCTCACCCGCACGGAGCCGGCTGCGGCGTCGGTGATGGGAGAGACGTCCATGGTCATGCGCTCGTGGTAAGGCGGCCGCTCGGGGTGGTCAGAAGCGAGTCGAGCCCCCGCGGGCCCGTGCCAGGCAGCAGGCCGTAGGCCTTCGCCAGCAGCTTGATGGGATGCACCGTCGGCTTCGACGTGCCCTGCTCCATTTGTAGCCGGCAGGCGCTGCACTCGGTAGCGCCCGCCTCGATCGCTCCGCTCCGCATCGCCGTGGCGAGGCCGAGCCCGGTCCGCAGGCTGGCCCGATAGTGCTCGCGGGCGAGGCCGAACGTGCCCGCCATCCCGGAGCAGCCATGGTCGTCGGCATGCAGCGACAACCCCGGAATCATTCGCAGGAGATGCTCGGCATGGCTGCCGCCCTCGGCGAGGCGGGAGTGGCAGGGGGCGTGGTAGAGCAAGCGGGCGGGCACGGCCTGGAAATCAAGCTGGAGCCGGCCATCGCGGTGGAGTTCCCAGAGGAATGTCGTGGCATCGCAGGTGCTCTCCACCACCCGCTGCATGTCGTCGTCCTCGACGAGGAGCGGGTAGTCGTGCGTGATGCAGGTCACGGCCGCGGGCTCCGTGCATACGATCCGATACCCGAGCCGGACGGCCTCGGCCAGCACCCGCATGTTGATCCGGGCGAGCCTTCGCGCGCCGTCGAGATCCCCCTCGGACACGAGCGGCATGCCCGCCGCCACCTGCCGGGGATCGACGAAGACGCCCACGCCGTTTCGCTCCAGCACCGACACGAACGATCGGCCCAGCAGCGGATCGTGCCGTCGGGCGAACGTGTCCATAAAGTAGAGCACCCGCGGGCCGCTGCGGCGTGAGGGGCGGGTGAGCCCGCGACGCGCAGCCCAGCGCAGAAAGCGGTTTCCGGAGAACGGCGGCAGCTTGCGGCCGCGCGCCACGCCAAGCATCTTTTCCATCAGCCATCGGGCCTGCGGATTGGCGATCGCCGCGTTGGCCAGCGGCCGGATCGCGCCGCCGAGGGCGGAGAGCGTGTCGGCCCGAGACAGGAGCCACGGCGTCCGCGACAGCCCGTTGGCCGCGACCCTCGCCCCCTTCAACTCCATGACGATCGCCGGAATATCGACCGCCGCGGAGCAATCGACACGGCACTGGTGACAGTTGAAGCAGGTGTCGGTGATCATCTGGGCCGCGTCGGCTTCGATCGCCGCGGCATCGAGCCGGCCCGACAGAAACGCCGCCATGAGGCTGGCCTTCGCCCGCGGCGACGCCTCTTCGGCCGGGTTTTCCCGATAGCGGGGGCACATCCGCGTGGTCGCTGCCTGCCCGCGGCAGCCGCCGCAGCCGTTGCAGGCATCCACCTCGTCGATGAGCTGCTGGCCCGACCACTGGAGCAGCGGCAACGGCGACCGGTCCGCAACGACCAGCGGAGACCGGAAGCCCGGCGGCGCGGCACCGGCATCCGCCTGCGCCGGATCGAGCGGCGGCACGATCTTCCCCGGGTTGAGGATTCCAGCTGGATCGAAAAGCCGCTTCACTTCGGTGCAGAGCGACGTGAACTCGGGAAAATGCCGCTGAAAAAATGCCGTCCGCGACAGGCCCAGCCCCTGCTCGCCGCCGATCGTGCCCCCCACGGCCACCACCTCGGCGTAGATGGCCTCGGCGAGTCGCTCCAGCCGCTCCCGCTCGCCGGGTGACCGTGGGTCGGCATACGTGCGCACGTGCAACTGGCCGTGGTTGGCATGGGCGAAGAGCATGGCGGTGGCCGACTCCCGCCGCTGCACGTCCTCGAGCCGCCGCAGGAAGTCGGGCAGCACAACGGGCGGGATGACGATGTCCTCCACGAACGCGACCGGCCGCACCTGTCCCCGCACCTCGTGCACGGTGGAGAGGAGGTTGCGGGACAGATCCCAGAACAGCTCCGCATCGATCGCGTCCTCGGCCCGCCGGGCATCGATCGCCAGCCGCCCGGCCCCCCGGCGCCCCGCCTGCACGAGGTCGATCGCGGCGTCGAGCCTGGCAGCGCACTCCCGCCGCACGACGCCTGAAAATTCGACGAGCAAGCCGGCGGCGGCGGCCGGGGGAATGAGCAGGTCGAAGGCCACCCGAGCGGTGCGGGCGAGCGTGAGATGCCGCTTGTCGAAGAGATCGCAGGCGCTGGGCCCCAGGGCCTGCAGGCGCACCGCCGCCTCCGCGGCCTTGTCGAGCGAGTCGAAGAGCAGCAGGCCCACCGCGGCGTGGCCGTCGGCGGCGACGGTTTCCAGCGTGGCTTCGCTGATGATCGCCAGCGTCCCCTCGGCGCCGGCGAGCAGTTTCTGCACCGCGACGAGGCCGTCATGCTCGACCCCGTCGAGGCGGTAGCCGGCATGCAGCCTGCGCGACGCCGGGCAGGCGGCGGCGAGCGTCGCCCGGGAGGCCGCCACGAGCGCCGCCACGCCGGCGGCCACGTGCGCGGTGCGGTCGGGCTGCGGGTCGTCGGGCGCCATGAACCGCGGCCGCGTCGGCTGCAGTTCCACCACCGTGCCGTCGCCGAGCACGACCTGCGCCGCGAGGAGCCTGCCCCTCACGTCTCCACTCCAGGCAAACCGGCTTCCCGACGTGTTGCGTCCGATCATGCCGCCGATCGTGGTCACGCCGCGGTTGGCCGGATCGGGCCCGAAGGTGCGGCCGAACCGGGCGAGGTGCTCTTCGAGCGACGCACCCACCACGCCGGCCTGCACGCGAACGGTGGTGTCGCCGGTCGCCACGATCCGCCGCATGTGACGGCTGCAGTCGATGACGACGCCGGCGCCGAGCGCGAGGCCGGCCACGCTCGATCCGGCGCCGCGGGCGTGGACGGCGACGCGGCGCTCGGCCGCCCAGCGAACGACGGCGGCGATGTCGTCCACCGAGCGGGGCCGCACGACGGCCAACGGCCAGATCTCGAACAGGCTGCCATCGGTGGCATAGAGACTGC
>CAZONY010000158.1:0-5935 GCA_964581215.1 uncultured Chitinophagaceae bacterium
GTCGTCATCCATGGCAGCAACTCTAGCCGATCGCGGAGCCCGTCTGTTTGGGAAGCCGTCGGCATCGGGTAGAGTTTCTGGTATTCACCGCCGGAGACGCCGTTCCCATGGATCCGACCACGCTCGCCCTTCGCTGGGCCCATATCCTCGCCGCCATCGTCGCCGTCGGGGGCCTCGCCTTCGCCCGGTTCGGCCTGCTGCCGGCGCTGACCGATTTCGACGAAGACACCCGCGCCCGCATCCACGAGTCGATCCGCCGCCGCTGGCTTCCCTGGGTGATCGGCGCGATCACCGTGCTCTTGGCGAGCGGGCTGGCAAACTTCCTGCTCTTCAACGCCCTGGTCAAGGAGCAGGCGTGGGGGGGCGGGGCCTGGATGCGGCAGACGAGCTACCACGCCCTCTTCGGTGCCAAGTTTCTGCTGGCGATGGCCGTGTTCTATTTCGCGAGCGGCCTCGTGGGCCGGGGCCAGGGCACGCAGTGGATCCGCGACAACCGGGCCACGTGGCTCAGCGTCACGCTCGGCATGGCGGTGGCGGTGGTCATCATCTCCGGCTGGATGCGGCAGTTGCATACCGGCCCGAACGTCGTTCCCGAAGCGGGCGTGATCATGGAGGCGGTGGAGATCGAGTCCGGCCCCAGGCTGCCTGTCTCCGTCGAGTGAGCCCTCCCCTCCCCACCGTGCCGAGGCGCTGATGGACAAGAAAGACAAGAAGCGGATCGAGGTGCTGCAACAGAAGATCGCGAAGCTGCAGCAGCAACTGGCGGGGGCGAAGAAACAGCCCGACGATCCGGCGGAGGTGCCGCGGCTGGAGCAGGCGCTCGCCGCCGCCCACGCCGAACTGGCCACCCTGAAGAAATCCTGACATGGGGCTGGCCGAGTGGTTTTCGTTCTTCGGCGGCGGCCGCCGGGCGAAAGTCGATCTGTGGCGCCGCTACGAGCGGCTTCAGGAGAGCACATCGGGCACGATGTCGACCTTCTACAAGGTCCGCGACCGGGGCACCGGCGAAATCCTCGGCCTGAAGGTGATCGACATGGCCAAGGCGGCGCCGATCGAGCGGCGCTACCAGCGGCTCGGCAAGCCGAATGAAGGCGAGATCGGCAAGGCCATCACCGGCCCCAACATCGTCAAGACGCTCGACTGGGGCACCACGCTCCAGGGCGGCCTGTTCGTGGTGGAGGAATTCATCGAGGGGCGGCTGCTGCACGTGCTCCTCTCGTCGCGGAAGCCGCTCGATCCGGCCCGGCGGATCAGCTTCATCAAACAGGCCGCCACGGCCGTGGGGGCCGTGCACGCCGCCGGGTTCGTCCACCGCGATGTCTGCGCCCGGAATTTCCTGGTCACGCCGGACGACCGCCTGATGCTGTTCGATTTCGGGCTCACCGTGCCCGACCGGCCGGCCTTCCTGCAGCCCGGCAACCGCACCGGCACGCCCAACTACATGGCCCCCGAAGTCGTCCACCGCCGGCAGCTCGACAAGCGGATCGACGTCTTCTCCTTCGGGGTCACAGCCTACGAGATCTGCACGCTCAACCTGCCCTGGCCCCGCGGCACGACGGGGCGGGCGGCACTGTCGCACGATTCACCCCCCGCCGACATCCGCGCCGGGTGGCCGGAAATCCCCGACCGTCTCGCGAAGGCCGTCATGGCGTGCCTCGAGGCCGACCCGGCCAAACGGCCGGAGTCCATGGGGGAGTTTTCCCGCATGATCGCCGCCGTCGCGGCGTGATCCACGGCATGCCGCGGGCTCCCTTGAAGCCGAAAGCACGGCATCGTAGGGTGTTGTGCTTCGATCACCCGCTTTCGCCCTGCCCGAGGAGTTCTCTGATGACGATGGACAAAAGCCTCCGCGTCCGCAAAGGTTCCGCCGCCGCCCGCGGCGTGCTCAGCCGCGCCGAACGGATCGCGAAACTCAAGGAGACGGAGCGTTGGACGGAGGGCCGCAGCCCGATCGGCCTGCCGAAGGTGCGGGTCTACAAGGTCGCGATGAAGAAAAAGAAGAAGGCCAAGGCGGAGGAGGGTGCCGAGGGCGCCGCGAAACCAGCCGAGAAGGGCGCTGCCAAGCCGGCCGGTAAGAAATAGGCCGGCGGACCGCATCCGCAGGCCGAAGCCTGCGCCAAAATTTGCGGCCGAGCCTTGCGCCGGATCATGCGGGGCAGGCTTCGGCCTGCCGGGCGACGCTGGCGGCGGCCTGCTGTCCCGATGCGATCACCTGTGGGATGCCCACACCCTCGTAGGCCGCGCCTGCCAGGGCGAACCGCGGCAAGGCGGCGGCCCGCCGCCGGATCGACGCCACCCTCTCGAGGTGCCCCACGTGATACTGCGGCATCGCCTCGTGCCAGCGGTCGATCTGCACCAGCCGCGGCCCGCCCCGGATGCCGAGCAGGTCGGCCGTCTCGCGCTGCACCCGCGCGAGGAGCGCATCGTCCGCCAGGCGGGCCGCTTCCGGATCGAGCGCTCCCCCCACGAACACCCGCATGAGCACGTGCCCTGCCGGTGCCCGCCCGGGAAACTTCTCGCTCAGAAAACTGATCGCCAGGATGCCCCGCCCCTCGCAGCGCGGCACGACGAGCCCCGCGGCGTCGAGCGGATGGGCGACATCGCCACGGGCGTAGCCGAGCGAGACGACGGCTGATCCTGCGTATTCGATTTCGGCCAGGGCAGCGGCGAGCTCCCCGTCGGCCTCCGTGAGGAGCCGGGCGGCCATCGGAGCGGGCACGGCCACGATCACCGCATCGGCGTCGAGCGGCGGGCCGGCTTCGAGGTCCACCCGCCAGCGGCCGTCCAGGCGCCGCAGCTGGAGCGCCCGGGCTTGGACGAACGCCGCCCCGGCTGTCGCCACGTGATCGGCGAGCCGTCGCGGCAGCGTTTCCATGCCGGTCGTCAGGCTGACGAACTGCCCATACCGGGCGCCCGTCGCTTCGGCATCCCGCGGCGTGCGACGGAGCCGGGCGCGTTCACCGCGCACGAGCCCGCCCGCGTCCCGCTCCATCGCCAGAAAATCCGGACAGGCGGCCGCCATACTGAGGCGGGCCGGGTCGGCGGTCCAGATGCCGGAGACGAGCGGCTGCACGATCCGCTCGAAGGCCTCGCGGCCCAGCCGGCGCACCGCGAACTGTTCGAGCGATTCGTCGGCCGCCATTCCGCGCGGAACGAAGGGCTCGCAGATCAGCCGCAGCCTGCCGGCCCAGGAAAGCAGCGGCGTGGTGACGAGGCTGCCGATCCGCCCCGGGGCGAGCAGCCGAAAGCCGGCCGGCACGGGCACGAGCCGGCCACGGTGCGCGATCAGCGCCCGTCGCACCCGGGGCTCGATGCCCACGAGGTCATCCGTGAGGCCCAAGCGCGCCACGAGGTCGATGCCCTCGGGCCGAGCCGCCAGAAAACTGTCGGCCGATCGTTCCACGAGCCAGCCGTCGCGACGCACGCTCTCGATCACACCGCCCGGGCGACCCGACGGCTCGACGATCGTGATCGCAGGCGGACGGCGGCCGGGAGGAACCGATCGCACGATCGCTTCGGCCGCGGCCAGCCCGGCCAGTCCGGCGCCCAACACGGCCACATGATCGGGCGGAGAGCTGCTCATGACGACGTTATCCACGAGCGAGGCAACTTGGGCAAACTGGCCGTGCCGGGGTGGTGACACGGATTTGGTCTGGATCGGCCGGGGCGGGAAGCCTAGTGTCCCACCCCAGTCCGGGGTAGTTCGTCAATCCGTGCCCCGCTCGGAGGCGGAAGGAGAACCTGTCGTGGCCATGCAGCGGTCGTCGAAGATGTTCGTGGTTGGATTCGTGCTCAATGCAGCGTTGCTGGCCACCGCCGGCATCGGCTGCTCCCGCACCACTCCCGCGGAGGAGCCCCGGCCGGTGCCGCCGCGCACGCTGATGCGGGTTCCGCGCTGGATCGAGTCGTTCGGCAGCAGGCCGGCGACGCCGCCTTCGCCGCCCGAGCAGTCCGCGATCCTCGCGGCCGGCTGGACCGACCTCGCGGCTGGCGAGTCGACGAAGCCAAAGCCCGACGACCCGCTCGACACCGCACCGGAGAAGCCGCGCGAGGAACTCGGCCCCGAGGCGAGCGTCCTCGCGGCGGAGGCCGAGACCACGCCGGCTGAAAGCCCTGCTCCCGCTCCAGCGGCGACCGAGGCGGCCCCCCAGCCCCTCGCCACGACCGACATCCCCGCGGCTCCCGCCATCGAGTCCGAGGATGAGACGAACGTCCCGGATACGGCCGCCGTCACCGTGACCGACTCCGACAATGCGACGGCGGTCGCGCCCCAGCCTTCCTCGGAAGCCGACGCGGGCCCCACGCTCTCGATCGATCCGGCCAGTTTCCGGGGCGTCTTTCCCGGCAAGACCACCCGCGACGAGGTCGAAGCGGAATGGGGCAAGGGAGAGCCGTTCGCTCGCGAGGACGGCACGAACGGCCTGTTCTGGAAGGTCGAGCCCTTCGAGCGGGTGGAGGTGATCCTCGAGGGCGAATCGGTGAGCTCGATCCTCATCAAGCTGACCGAGCCCACCGCCATCTCCGAACTGGCCAAGCAACTGGGCATCGACGATATCCGCACCGTCTCGGTGCTCGACGAGCAGGGCGTCTCGATCGGCGAGGTGTATCCCGAGCGGGGTGTCATCCTCAGCCTCGAGCCCGGCACCCGGGCGGCGCAGGCGGTGATCCTGGAGCCGCTCGATCCGGAGGCCTTCGTGCTCCGCGCCGAGGGCGAGATCGCTGCCAACACCGCCCTCGCCACGACCGACCTGCAATACGCCGTGGAGATCGACCCCAAGCATCTCCGCGCCCTGCGGCTGCTCCTCGCGCTGCGATGCGAGCAGGGCAAGTGGGTCGACGCGTTGCGGCTGGCCCGTCAGGCGGAGCAATGCGACGCCACCGATACCTGGACGACGTTCAAGCATGCCGGGGCGCTCGTGGCCCTGGAGCAGACCGATGCCGCCCAGGAGAAGGTGCTGGCGGTACGGCAGCAGCCCAACGCGTCGCCGTTGGTCGTCGCTCAGGCCGAGCGGATGCTCGGTCGGATCGAGCTGGCCTCGCCGCAGCCCGACTACGAGAAGGCCGTCGAGCACTTCGGCACGGCGATCCGCACGTCGAGCCCGCTCCTGGAGGGCAAGACCGACTCGATGCGGAAGGCCGCCCGAGACGTGATCCTCGACGCCCACCTCGGCACGGCGCTGGCCATCGCGCGGGGCACGTGGCAGCAGAAGGCCCGCGTGATTCCCAAGTGGATCACCCGCAGCGAGACGGTCGTGGAGCAATTCGAAGCCACCGGTGAGGAAAAACATCTCCTCGAGCTGCAGCTCTGCCGTGGCGTCCTCGCCGTCACGGCGGCATCGACCGAGTCGGTCGATCCGCTGCCGTGGGTGAAGCGGCTCCTGCAGGTGCGGGCGAGCCTCGACAGCACCACGGGGGATCCCTGGCGTCGCCGTCAGATCGATTGGGAGATCGGCCTGGGGCTGTCCGATGCGCTGGTGGCCGCCCAGAAGCGTGGCGATTCCGACGACATGCTCGAGAACAGCACGCTCACGGCCGCCTACCTCGAGCGGGGCGCCCAGCTGCGCCAGCTCACGACGGGCGAACGGAAGAAGGTGGGCGATCTGATGTTTCAGATCGGCATCCTTCACGGCCTGCAGCAGGGCGACCACGCCACCGCCATCACCTGGTTCGAACGGGTGCTGCCGCTGTGGGAGGGCAACGCGGCCTTCGCCCGTGACGGCGAGCTGGGCCGGCTCGGCGAGTCGTACGTCAGCATGGCGATCTCCTTCTGGCAGGCAGACCGCCGCGACGACGCGGTGGCGCTGTGCCGCAAGGGCGTAGACATCATGGTGGAGGCGGTGGAGCAGCGGCAGCTGCCCGAGCAGTCGCTGGCCGTGGCCTACGGCAACCTCTCGACGATGTACGCCGAGCAGGGCGACAACGACGCCTCCCGCAG
>CAZONY010000159.1:0-5495 GCA_964581215.1 uncultured Chitinophagaceae bacterium
CGGACGGCCGAGCGGCTGATCGGCCGGCTCGGCGAGCAACGGAGCATCTTCCGGCCGGCGCCCGCCCGCGCGCTCGACGACTCGGGGCGGATGCGGGTGACGCCGCGGCACATGGCCTACCTGAAGATCTCCGAGGGCTGCGACCGCACCTGCACGTTCTGCGCGATCCCGAGGATGCGGGGAAAGCACGCCACCAAGCCGATCGAGGAGGTGATCCGCGAGGCCCGGGAACTGGCCGCCGACGGCGTGAAGACACGACCTACTACGGCATGGATCTCTACGGCGAGCCACGGCTGGTGGAGCTGCTCGGCGAGCTGGATCGCGTGGAGGGGCTGGAATGGATCCGCCTCATGTACCTCTATCCGATGTACTTCACCGACCGGCTCATCGACGCGATCGCCGCGAGCCCGAAGGTGGTGCCCTACCTCGACATGCCGCTGCAGCACGCCAGCGACGCGGTGCTCAAGCGGATGCAGCGGCGGGTGTCCAAGGCGCCGACGGAGGAGCTGCTGGCCAAGCTCCGCGACCGGATTCCGGGGCTCGTCCTCCGGACCACGCTCATCACCGGCTTTCCCGGGGAGACGGAGGAGCAGTTCCAGGAGCTGGTGGAGTTCGTGCGGCGCTGGCGGTTCGAGCGGCTCGGCGTGTTCACCTACTCGCTCGAGCCCGACACGCCCGCAGCGAAGCTCGACGGCCACCTGCCCGACGAGGTGAAGCAGCGGCGGCGCGATGCCGTGATGCGCGAACAGCAGGCGATCGCCCATGCCCATGCCCGCGGCCAGGTCGGCCGGATCGTGGACGTGATCATCGACCGGCAGAGTGACGAGCGGGAGGACGTGTTGATCGGCCGCTCCCGGGCCGACGCCCCCGACATCGATTGCGTGGTCTACGTGACTGCCGCCGGCTCGTCGGCCGCCCGGCCGCTGACCGGCCGGATCATCCCCGTCGAGATCGTGGCCTCCAGCGGCTACGACCTCGCGGGGGTGCCCGTGACTTAGGCGAGACGCTTCCGGGGTGCAGGTCTCCGGCTACGAATGGGGCCGGTTTGGCCGGCGCGAGCCTGCCCCAGATGATGCGGGAGGCCCTGGCGAGGTAGGCTGAAGAAATGTCCGAAGCCTCCCTCGATCGCGTGTGGACCGTACCGAACCTGCTCTCGGCCGCCCGGCTCGCGCTGGCGATCGTGCTGTTCGTGGCCATCGGCCGGGATTGGCACGCGGCGTCGCTCGCGCTGTTCCTCGTCGCCGCATCGACCGACTGGGTCGATGGCTGGTGGGCGCGGCGGTTTCAGCAGGTGAGCCGCCTGGGGCGGATCTTCGATCCCCTCGTGGACAAGGTGATCATCTGCGGGGCCTACGTGCTCCTGGCCGCCGGCGGGGAAACGGCGATTGCACCGTGGATGGCGGTGGTCGTGGTCGTCCGCGAGTTGGTAGTGACCGCTGTCCGCGCGGAGATGGAACGGGCCGGGAACGACTTCTCGGCAGCCCTTTCCGGGAAGCTGAAGATGGTGCTGCAGTGCGGGGCGGTGGCCCTCGAACTTGCGGCCCGCGCGTGGCCCGGGTGGGAGCCGGTGGGCATCGGCATCCGGCCGCTCGCCGGGATGGTCTCGTGGGCGGCCGTCGCGGCGACGGTATGGTCGGGCGGGGAATACCTCGTGGCCGCCCGGGGGCTGATCGCGCCGAGCAGGCCCAGCCCATGACGGCCGACCAGGACACCGTGCTTATGCTGCTGGCGGCGTCGGTGGTCGCCGCCTGGCTGGCCAGCGGATGGACGACCTCCGTCGTGCTCCGTCGGTGGCGGGGGGGCATCGCCCTGGTCGCGCCGCGGCCGCAGGATCCGGTTCCCTGGCGGGGGCTCGACGTCGTCAACGCCGTCTTCATCATGCTGCTGACCCGCATCGTGGCGGAGACGGCGATCGACGGGGCGGCCGACATCGACCTGCGAATGCTTGCAGGCGTGTTGTCGATGCTCGTCGGCGCGGTGGTCGTGGGGGCCGTGCTCCATCGTCGCGGCGCGACGTGGGCCGATCTCGGCCTGACGCCCCTCCGGCCCGTGGCCGACCTGCGGCTCGCCCTCGGCGGGCTGGGGTTCGTGCTCGCGCCGTTGCTGGCGATCGCCGCGGTGCTCAATCAGGTCGTTCCCTACGAGCATCCGATCATCGACTACCTCGGCGCGCGGAGCGATCCGTGGGCCGTCTGGCTGGTCGTTCTCGCCGCCGTGATCGTGGCGCCGCTGGCCGAGGAGTTTCTCTTTCGGCGGGTGCTCCAGGGATGGCTCGACACGCTCGAGCCGCGGCTGTTCCCGGGGGCGGCGATCGGCCTATCGTCGCTCGCCTTCGCGCTGGCCCACGCCGGCCACGGGCTCGCCTGGCTGCCCCTCCTCGCCCTGGGGGGGGTGCTGGGATTCATCGTGCGGCAGACCGGGTCGATCGTGCCGGCGATCCTGCTGCACGCGCTGTTCAACGGCGTGAGCGTGGGCCTCCTGCTCCTGCAGGTGTCGGGGCTCGTGCCAGCTTCCTAGACCACTTTCGGCATCGCTGGAGCGACGACCTGCAAAGCTGAGAAAGGTAGGCGAGGGGGTCGGCGAACGCTCGCAGAGCATTGGGCGTATCCTCGCCCGCGACGCGACTTTTGCCGCCCCCGCCCCGGCGAAACACGGAGCCTGGCGGTGCTGTGGGAGGCCGCAGAATCCCGCCAGATTCGCGCGGGCTGAACATCCGGCGGGAGCAAACCGATCTGGTTCCCGGGGAGGGGCATGCGGCACAATCGCGTGCCGGACCCCGAACCGATCCCGCGATGACCGCCGTGCACCGTACGCTTTCCACCCGCATCGTCGACTGGCTCGCCTACGTGGCCGTGCGGGTGGCGATCTGCGTCGTGCAGTCGCTGCCGCTGAGAACGTGCGAGAGGATCGCCCGGTCGTCGTCAAACCTGCTGGCGAACCGGCTGCGGATTCGCCGTGACATCGTCCGCGAGAATATCCGCAGAGCCTTTCCCGAGTGGTCGCTCGAGCAGCAGCGGGAGGCCGCCCGCGGCATGTGGGAGCACCTGCTCCTGATGGTGTTCGAGATCGCCCACGCCCCGAGGGTGATCCGCAAGACCACGTGGCGCAAGCATCTCCGCATCCACGACATGGAACTGATGGTGCGCACGATGTGGCTCGACCGGCCGAAGGTGGTGCTCTCCGGCCACTACGGCAACTTCGAACTTGCCGCCTACCTGTTCGGCGCGTTCGGATTCAAGATGTTCTCGGTGGCCCGTGAATTGGATAACCCGCAGCTCGATCGGTTCGTGAATGCGTTTCGCGAGTCGCGGGGACAGGAGATCCTGCCCAAGAAGGGCAGCGCCCCGGACGTGGCCATCGCCATGGAGCGCAATGGCGCCATCGGCCTGCTCGGCGACCAGGCGGCTGGGCCGCGGGGCTGTTGGGTCGAGTTCTTCGGGCGGCCGGCGAGTGTCCACAAGGCGATCGGCGTGTTCGCGCTTTCGGCGTCTGCCCCGGTGATGGTCTGCTCCGCCACCCGGCGCGGCGGGATGTTCGACTTCGACCTGCGGATCGAGGGGATCGCCGATCCTGCCGTCGAATCAGCGGATACGGCCGGCCTCGCCCCCCTCTCTCAGTGGTACACGAGCCTGCTCGAGCGGGCGATCCGGCGCGAGCCAGCCCAATACTGGTGGGTGCATCGACGATGGCGGGGTTCGCCGGGACGCGGTAAAGTGGTTCGCTCGGCGGCGTGAGCGGCGGGCCGGTCTTCCGCTTCGTGGCCGGACGCCGCCCGCCGGCCCCTGGGATCGCCGCATGGCCGACTGGATCGACATCGCCGCCGTCGAGGAATGCCCACCCGGCACGAGCATCGAGCGGGTGGTCGAGGGGCAGATGGTGGCGCTGGCCAACGTGTCGGGCGCCTTCCATGCCATCGACGGGCTGTGCCCGCATCAGGGAGGGCCGCTCGGCACCGGCGCCCTCTGCGGCACGACTCTCACCTGCCCGTGGCATGGTTGGCAGTTTGACGTGGTCGATGGCCGCCACAAGCTTTCGGCTTCGGTCCGCCAGGCGGTGCATGAGGTGGACGTCCGGGCCGGTCGGGTGTTCGTGCGGCTGTCACGAGCGGGGGGCCCTCCCGCGTGATCGGCTTTCGCTGCTTCCGCAACGACGACCCGCCCCGGCTGGCCGACGTCTGGCGGTCGGCCGACCTCGGGCCGGCGGCGATGCAGCCCATGACAGCGGCCCTGCTCGAGGCGGCAGTGTTCGCCAAGCCCTACTTCGACCGCCGTGGCCTGATCGTGGCCACCGATGACGACCGTGTCGTCGGCTTCGCCCATGCCGCCTTCGGGCCGACGGCCGACCGTACCGGCATCGACACCGCCACCGGCACGACGCTGCTGGTGGCCATCGTGCCGCATGCCGAGGCGGCGGCGATCGGCGACGGCCTGCTGACACGGTCGGCGGCCTACCTGCGGGAGCGCGGAGCGAAGACGGTGCTCGGCGGCGGCTCCGCCGCGATGCGGAGCTTCTATCTCGGACTCTACGGCGGCTCCGACCTGCCCGGCATCCTGGATTCCTCGGCCGCCATCCAGGACATCTTCCGACGGGCGGGCTACGAGGAGGCCGAGCGGATCGCCGTCCTGCGGCGTCGCCTCGCGGACTTCCGGCCACCCGTCAACCGGCTGCAACTGGCAATCCGGCGAAACACCGTGCTGCGGGTGATCGACGAGCCGACCCGTCGCAGTTGGTGGGAGGCCGCCACGACCGCGGGCATCGCCCTGCGACGGTACGAACTGCGAAATCACGGCGAGGAGCTGCTCGGCAGCGCGTCGTTCTGGGACATGCAGCCCCTGGCGTCGTCGTGGGGCATCACCGCCGCCGGACTGCTCCATGTGGATATTGAGGGGCCGCGACGCCGGCAGGGCCTGGCCAAGTATCTGGTGGCGGAGGCCATGCACGATCTTGCCGGGGAAGGCGTCTCCATCGTGGAGGCGCACGTCGCCGTGGCGAACACCGCCGCCGGACGGCTGTTCGAGTCACTGGGCTTCGAGGCCGTGGAGCACGGCACGGTGTTTCGGCATCCGGGCGACTGAGCGGCCGCGATGACGGCCGGCACGCCCCACCGCGATCACTTGTCGGATCGCAGCGACTCGACGTGGTCTCTCACCTTGGCCGAGCAGCTGGCTGTCGTGCCCTCGATGCGCACCAGCCGGACGGGCAGCGGAGCGGTCTTTCCGTCGCGTCGCAGATCGGCGAGGTAATCCTGGAGAACCTCGCGACGTTCCGGCGTGGTGTGCAGCATCCAGTGGACCCAGCACCATGCTTCCGCGTAGTGGTCCTGTGACATCTCGCCGGGCGAGTGCAGGGCTTCGAGCTTGTCGATGTTCGGCAGCCACGTGCCCTCGACGAGCCGGCCGGCGAGGTGGGCGACGTGGTCGCGATGCAGCCCCTTGTCGCTCCGCGGCCGCTCGAAGTATTCCGCGATTCCCTCGTCCAGCCACAAGGGGACGGTC
>CAZONY010000159.1:5510-5931 GCA_964581215.1 uncultured Chitinophagaceae bacterium
ACCACGGCATGCACGTAGCCGTGGGTCGTCTCGTGCCGGAGATCCTCCGCGATGCGATCCTGCCAGGCGGCGTAGACCGACAGCGACGTGTCGGTTTCCACGAAAAACGCCCGCCGCGCCGGGAACGAGGGAAACTGCCGCGCCACGAAGGCGTCATAGCGTTCGGCATTCTCGAAGAGATACAAGTGGACGGGTTCGTCGGAGATCGGCAGGCCGAGATCCTGGCTCACGTCGGCCCGCATCGACTCCAGTTCCCGCACGAGCCGGTGCTGCTCGGCGAGTGGAAAGTCGGCATGAATCACCAGTTGTCCGGCGACCACCTCGGCACGGCCGGGAAGACCTGGCGTCGCAGCGAGCGGCAGCCCCGACGCCTCCGGCCCGGCCTGGATGAGGCCGGAAGCCCGGGGGGTCGGGGCGACGA
>CAZONY010000160.1:0-5882 GCA_964581215.1 uncultured Chitinophagaceae bacterium
CCTCCCCCGAGCCGGCAATACACGTAGGCTGGATGCGCTCTAGTTCTGTCGTGCCACCGGGATCGCGACGATCTCGAACCGCAGGTGGTCGCCAATGCGCTGCGGGATGACCTGGGGCGGACCGACGAGATCGAAGCCCCGCTTTCGCAGCGTCCGTTTGAACGCCGCCGACATCTGCTCCGCCTGTCCGGCCGGAACAGGATGGACGGCAATGGCGTGGGTCGGACGTCCGACCTCGAGAAACTGAAAGTGCCGGGGATCGGAGAGCGGCACCACGGCCACGCGAGGGCCGAGTGCATGCCCGATCTTCGCGCCCGTCACCCAGTTGTCGACGACCGCCGCGTCGGGGCTGCCGAGCCCGGGCCAGGCATCGGCGAGCGCCGGCCAGTCCTGGAATTGCCAGTTGATGTCGAACGGAGGTGCGACCGACGTGAATGGCCTCGTGAAGACGGCCCATTTTGCCTGCAGGCTGAAGACAATCGCGAAGAGCACGACCGCCACGGCCGTGGCCCGCCAGGCGACGCGGAGCACGTTGCCGAACCGCGGCAGCATCCGGGTCGTCCACTCGCCGACCAGCGGAAACCCGAACAGGAACCCGCTCATGGCCCAATGCGGCAGCGACCTCCGGCTCACCAGCGCGATCGCCAGGAACACCAGCGGTGGCAGGAGCGTGAACCAGGCGAAAAGCCTGTCGGCGATCGAACGGGGCCGCAGTAGCCCGCGCCCCGCCGCCAGCATCATCACTCCCCACGTGCCGGGAAGCAGGTAGATCATCTGGCCGACCAGCGTGAGCAGGAAGTTGACCGGCTGCACCGCCATCGAGCGGGTTCCGGCCCGACCGGCCTGGAAGCCGAACGAGATCCAATCGTGGGCCGCGTTCCAGACGAGGGTGGGCACGAGGCCGACCATGGCCAGCGCCAGCGTGCCCCACAGCACGCTCGAGCGAAACAGGCGCCTGTGGTCCGGGCTCGCCGCCAGGAAGCCGAGAGCCGACGCTCCGAAGAGCACCGCCTGATACTTGGAGGCCAGCGCCACCGCAAAGCAGAGGCCGGCGGCCAGCCACCGCCCCGCATGCAGCGGCCGGTCGGGGGCGAGCAGGTCGGGCAGCACCAACCGCAACGTGGCCAGCAGGAAGAGGTCGAGCGGCCCGTCGGGGACGACGAAGTGTCCGGCCGAGATCAGGAAGAAGGGCGCGATCGAATACCAGGCCAGCGCCCAGAGGCCGGCCGTCGATCCGTAGGCCAGCCGCGTGATGTCGTAGATGAGCCAGCCACTCGCCGCTCCGGCAAGTACGAACGGCAGGCGAAGCAGGAAGATGTTTTCCGTGCCGGAGACCCAGGCCATGAGGCCGGCGATCGTGAAGCAGACGGGGGGATGATCGAAGTAGGAGATCGCCCAGCCGCGGGAGGCGCAGATGCCGTAGGCCTCGTCGATGATCGCCGGCAGGATCGCGGCGATCACCAGCCGCACCGCGAGGAACCCACCGATGAGCATCCAGGCACGGCGATCGCTTTCGTTCGTTCCCCCCATGGCTGGTCTCGGCATTCACTCGGCCTCGATCGAGGCCGCCATCGCCCCCTTCGACCGCGAGAGCCGCTGGTCGGCGCCGAAGGAATGGATCTGATCCCGCTTCAGCTCGGCATGTTCTTTCGTGGTCGTCAGCACGACGGCCCGTCCCTTCCGATCCACTTCCTTGGCGAGTTCGAAGCCGCGCTCCGCCGGGTGGCCGAACAGCTGCTTGAGCATCCCGATGACGTATTCATAGGTGTGGTCGTCGTCGTTCCAGAGCACCACGTGGTACCGCGGCTGCCTGCGTGGCCGGCCCTGACTCCGGGGAACAGCGGCGGGCGTTACGGAGGTGTCCACGGCATCAGCAGGAGGCGAGGCACTGGCAGCAGGGGGCATGGGTCTGGCACACTCCCGGGCTCGGAACACGATGGAACTCGGGTAGTATAGCGCCCCATGATGGATCGGCCCCGTGCCGCTCCGATTTCTCCAGGAGAAGTGCCCGTGCTCGACCGCCGCTTCGTCGCCGACAACGTCGATCTCGTCGCCTCCAACTGCCTGCGCCGGGGCTCGGCGGCCGATGTGGAGAAGTTCGCCGAACTGGACCGCCTGCGGCGGCAGATGCAGGCCGACATCGATGGGCTCAATCAGCGGGCCGGCCAGGTCAGCAAGTCGATCGGCACGGCGACCGACGCCACCGAACGCGAGGCCCGCAAGGCCGAGGGGCGCAGGCTGCGCGAGGAAATCTCGGCGCTGGAGGCCAAGCTCGGCGAGATCACGGCCGATGGGGACGCGATCCTGCGGGCCATCCCCAACCTCACGCATCCCGCGGCACCGGTTGGCGGCGAAGCCGACGCCGTGGAAATCCGAATGGGCTCCACGCCTGTCCCCTCATTCGACTTCAAGCCTCTGGACCACGTCGATCTCGGCGCCCACCTGAAGCTCTTCGATTTCGAGGCGGGGGCCCGCGTGGCCGGCCATGGATTTTATTTCCTGCTCAACGACGCCGTGCTCCTCGAGCTCGCGTTGCAGCGGTATGCCGTGGATCTGCTCGTCCGGGAAGGATTCACCGTGATGACGACGCCGGATCTCGCCCGGGACGTGATCCTCGAGGGCACCGGCTTCATACCCCGCGGGCCGGAGACACAGATCTATTCGATCACCGACAGCGACCTCTCGCTCGTGGCCACGGCGGAGATCACGCTCGGCGGAGCGTTCCACGAGCGGATTTTCACCGCCGACGAGCTGCCCTTGAAGCTCTGTGGCATCAGCCACTGCTTCCGCACCGAGGCCGGCGCCCACGGCCGTGCCACCCGAGGCCTCTATCGCGTGCACCAGTTCACCAAGGTGGAGATGTTCGCCTTCACGACCCCCGAGCAGAGCGAGGCCGTGCACGAGCAGCTGCTCGACCTCGAGTGCCGGCTCTTCGACGGCCTGTCCATCCCCTACCGTGTGATCGACACGGCCTCCGGCGACCTCGGTGGCCCGGCCTATCGGAAGTACGACCTCGAGGCCTGGATGCCGGGCCGCGGCGAGCGCGGGGAGTGGGGCGAGGTGACGAGCACATCCAATTGCACCGACTACCAGGCCCGCCGGCTGGGCATTCGGTACAAAAAGTCCGGCGAGAAGGGGACGCACTTCGCCCACACGCTCAATGGCACGGCGATCGCCATCAGCCGGGCCATCATCGCGATCCTGGAAAACCACCAACGGGCCGACGGTTCGGTGACCGTGCCCGAGCCGCTGCGAGCCTGGATGGGCAAAGACCGAATCGCGCCTTCGGGCCGCTCCTGATCCTGGGGTTCTACGCCATGAGAAATCCGCCGGCCCGCGTCCGGAACGATTGCGATGCCATCGTGGGCCGATGGCGAGCCGGGATGCCGTGCATCGTGGCGATGTCCCTGGCTGCGGCCATGGTGGCCTTGCGGGCGGAGGCCGCGAGCCCCGCGAACGAGGCGACCGCCCGCCTGCTCGACGCGGTCGAGCCCCGCATCCGCGCGCTCGAAGAGGCCGACGATTTTCGCGTGCGGTCGTTCGACGCCTCCTGGCTCCCCGACGGCTCGGGCTACCTCATCCTCGAAACCCCGGCCGGCGCGGCGGCGGCCGAGATCGCCCGCTACGACGCCGCCACCGGCGTCCGCACCGTGCTGGCCAGCGGCGCGAAACTGATCGCCCCTGGCACGACCGAGCGGCTTAGCATTCACGGTTTCCTCGTATCCCCGACGGGCCGCCACCTCCTGCTGCATACCGACCCGTTGGAGGGCAGCGACCACTGGCTGTATGAGCCAGCCACGGGCAGCCTGCGGCCGGTGCACGTGGGCGAGGGCGTGGGGTTCGGGCCGAACGCATTCTCGCCCGACGAGCGGCGGTTGCTCGGGTCGCACGGTGCAAACCTGCTCGTCTACGACGTCGCCGCCGGCCGCACGATCCCGCTGACCACCGACGGCGACCCCGGCACGATCGACAACGGCGACGCGGTCTGGAGTCCCGACGGCCGCTGGATCGCGTTCGTCCGCTCCGACGCCTCGGCCGTGCCGAAGCGGGCGATCCTCGTGCCCGGCGACCCGACCTACCGCACGTTTCGCGAGGCCCGCATCGAGCGGATCGGCGGACCGATCTCGCGATTGCAAGTCGGCGTGGTGGCCGCCGACGGGGGCGACCCCCGCTGGCTCGCGCTCCCCGACGAACCTGGCACGTTTTATTTGAACCCGCTGGGCTGGGCCGGCACTTCCGCCGAGGTGCTCGTCGATGTCTATAGCCGGTCGCGCGACTCACGGAAGGTGCTGCGCGCCGACCATCGCTCGGGCGCGATCGCCACGGTATTCACCGACACGGACCCCGCCTGGGTGGACCAGGAGCACGGCGGCCTCGCATGGATCGGCGACGGCGACTCGTGCGTGGTGTTCAGCGAGCGCGATGGCTGGCGGCGGGCCTACGTCGCGCAGCGGGACGGTTCCGCCCCGACTCCGATCACACCGGCCGGCTGCGACATCATCGAGCGTGGCTGCCTCGACGCCGCGAACGGCTGGCTCTACTACTACGCCTCGCCAGACAACGCCACACAGCGGTATCTCTTTCGCGCGCGGCTCGACGGCACCGGCAAGCCCGAGCGCGTGACGCCGGCCGACCAGCCCGGCTCGCATACGTATGCGTTCTCGCCCGACGGCCGCCGGGCGTTTCACGTCCGGTCTACGTTCGACACGCCCCCGGTCACCGACCTCGTGGAGTTGCCGGGGCACCGCAGCGTGCGGGTGCTCGAGGACAACGCGGCCTTGGCCGCGGCCGTGAAGCCGCTGATCGTGCGGCCCACCGACTTCCTCCAGCTCGACATCGGCGGCGGCGTGGTGATGGACGCCTGGATGATCAAGCCGCGGGACTTCGATCCCGCCAAGAAATACCCGCTGTTCGTGTTCGTCTACGGCGAACCCGCCGACCAGACCGTGCGCGACGACTGGCGGGGCGGGCAGGGATTCAGCCTGTTCCACCGGGCGGTGGCCGACCTCGGCTACCTCGTCGTGTCGATCGACAACCGCGGCACACCGGGGCCGAAGGGGGCGGCGTGGCGGCGGGCGGTGTTCGGCAGCCTCGGGCCGCTCTCGACCGCGGAGCAGGCCGAGGGAGTGAAGGCGCTCGCGCGGCAATGCCCATTCGTCGATCTCTCGCGGGTGGGCATCTGGGGCTGGAGCGGCGGCGGCTCGAACACGCTCAACGCGCTCTTCCGCAGGCCCGACGATTACCACGTGGGCATCGCCGTGGTGCCGAAGCCGATGCCCGAATACTACTGGGCCTCGTATCAGGAGATGTATATGCGCACGCCCCAGGAGAACCCGGAGGGATACCGTACCTGTGCACCGCTCACCTATGCGGAGGGTTTGCGGGGCGACCTCCTGATCATCACCGGCAGCGGCGAGACGAACACCCACGTGGAGATCACGGAGGGCCTGGTGGACCGCCTCGTCGCGCTGGGCAAGCGGTTCGATTATTTCGTCTACCCCAACCGCGACCACGGTCTTTCCGAAGGCCCGGGCACGGACCTGCACGTGCGGATGCTGATCATCCGGTATCTGCTCGACCACCTTCCGCCCGGTCCGCGGTAGTCAGCGCCGCCGTCATTCCACCTGCGTCCGCAGGAGGCTTCCTGGCGGGATGCATTGACCGCGGAGACGCAGACTGGCAGCCTGCACACGGTGCCGCGCCGTCGGGTATTATTCTAACGAACCGGGTCATTCCACGGAGTTTCCACATGCACGCGGGTCGCATCACCACCTCGCTCGCCTGCCTCGTCGTAGGGCTCGCCCTCGCGGCGTCCGCCACGGCCGCCGACGTCACGTCGTCGAAGTTCGAGAGCAAGTTCTACAAGGACTTCCCGCTCTTCA
>CAZONY010000161.1:0-5845 GCA_964581215.1 uncultured Chitinophagaceae bacterium
ACAATGGCGGTGGTTTCGCCCCTGCCTGCTGGCCTCGATCGACCAGTGCACCGCCCCCTGCAACCTACGGATCTCGAAGGAGGATTACCGCAAGGACATCAACCGGCTGAAGACGTTTCTGGAAGGGGGCAAGAAGCGGCTCCTGGAGGAGATGCGGCAGGACATGCTCACCGCCTCGACGAAACTCGAGTTCGAGAAGGCGGCCCGGCTGCGTGACGAGATCCGGCTGCTGGAAACGCTCGACCAACGGGGCGATCTCGAGGAGCACGTGCAGCCGGAGGTGTTTCTCGTCGATCCGAAGAAGGGGCTGGCCGGGCTGGAGAAGGTGCTCGGTCTGGCGAAGACGCCGCGGGTCATCGAGGGTGTCGACATCGCCCACCTCCACGGCCAGGAGACCGTGGCCAGCCTCGTGCAGTTCATCGACGGGCTGCCGTTCAAGCCGGGCTACAAGCGGTATCGGATCAAGACGGTGGACGGCATCGACGACTTCAAGAGCATCCACGAGGTGGTGTCGCGCCGGTTCGCGCGGCTGGCCCGCGAAGGGGCGGCGCTGCCCGACATCTTCCTGATCGACGGCGGCAAGGGGCAGCTCTCCGCGGCGCTGGACGCCGTGGAGTCGCTGGGCGTGAAGCCCCCCTGCATGATCGCGCTGGCCAAGCGCGAGGAAGAAATTTTCTTGCCGGGGAGGAGCGAGCCGCTGCGGCTCTCGCGAGATTCCTATTCCCTGCGGCTCCTCGAATACGTGCGCGACGAGGCCCACCGGTTCGCCCAGCACTACCACCACCTGCTGCGGTCGAAAAACATGTAGTTTCCCCGGGGAAATCCCGCCGTCGGCAGGGCTCGCCCCCGTGCCGTACAATCCCGGGCGTCCGCAGTCCCTTGGAGGTGTTCCATGATCGGCGGTTCGCGGCGGGAGTTTCTTCAGGTCGGAGCCGCTTCAGGCCTCGGCCTCACGCTCGGCGGCCTCTTCCGGGCCGAGGCGGCGCGGGCCGACACCAAGACGTTTCAGCCGTTCGCCGGCACGGCCCAGAGCCTGATCCACATCTGGCTTCCCGGCGGCTGGGCCCAGCAGGAGACGTTCGACCCCAAGCCGCTGGCGCCGCTCGAATACCGCGGCGACATGGGCACGGTGCCGACCGTCCTGCCCGGAATCCTCTTCAACGAGAAGCTCGCGCACACGGCGAAGATCGCCGACCGGATCACCGTCGTGCGGTCGATGACCCACGGCGAAGCAGCCCATGAGCGGGGCACGCACAACATGTTCACGGGCTACCGCCCCAGCCCGGCGCTCACCTACCCCAGCTTCGGGAGCGTCGTGGCGCACGAACTCGGCCCCCGGGACAGCCTGCCGCCCTACGTCTGCCTTCCCAACTTGCCCGCACCCGATGCCGGCGCCGGGTATCTGGGCAGCGCGTTCGGGCCGTTCACGCTCGGCTCCGACCCGGCGAATCCCAACTTCACGGTGCGCGATCTGGCTCTGCCCGGCGGTGTCGACGCCAATCGCTTCGCCACGCGGCAGAAGCTCCGCGACATCGTCGGCCGTCACTTCCAGCGCATGGAAGACAACACCAACCTCGAGGCCATGGACGAGTTCTACAGGCGGGCCTATGACCTCGTGAGCTCCGCCCGCGCCCGCGCGGCCTTCGACATCTCCGCCGAGGTCGCGTCGGTCCGTGACGAATACGGCCGCAACGAGGCCGGCCAACGGATGCTCCTGGCGCGGCGGCTCGTCGAATCGGGCGTGCGGCTCGTCACACTCAGCTACGGCGGCTGGGACATGCACGCCACGATCACCGACGGCATCAACCGCACGCTGCCGGCCTTCGACCAGGCCTACGCCGCGCTGATCCGCGACCTCGAACGCCGCGGCCTGCTCGACTCGACGCTCGTCATGGTGTCGAGTGAATTCGGCCGCACGCCCAAGATCAACAAGGACGCCGGCCGCGACCACTGGCCGAAGGTGTTTTCGGTCGTGCTCGCCGGCGGCGGCGTGAGGCGGGGTCTCGTGTACGGCGCCTCCGACTCGATCGCCGCGGAACCGGCCGACTCTCCGCTCGGCGTCGAGGATCTCGCCACGACGATCTACCACTGCCTCGGCATCGTGGCCGACAAGGAACTCGTCGCCCCGGGCAACCGCCCGGTCGAAATCGTGGACGGCGGCACCGTCCGCAAGGAATTGCTCGTGTGAGTGGCGCAAGCTCCGGCTTGTGAATCCGCAATGCGCGTCTCCCGAAGCCGCTTCACGCTGGTCATCGCCTGCCACGCGGCCGCCGCGATGGCCGCTCCCGGCCTCGACCGGATCGAGCCTCCGGCGGGGAAGCAGGGGAGCGAGATCGACATCCGCATCAGCGGTACGCAACTCGACGAGCCACAGGAAGTGTTTTTCGAGGATGGCCGCATCGCCGTGAAGTCGGTCGTCGAGGAGAAGGCCAACGTCGTGAAGGCGACGCTCACGATCCCCGCCGACTGCCCGGTGGGGCCGCACCGCCTGCGGGTGCGGACGGCCGAAGGACTCTCCGAATTGCGGATGTTCCACGTGTGCGACGCCGAGCAGACGCAGGAAGAAGAGCCCAACAACGCCGTGGACGGAGCGCAGACCGTCACGCCCGGCACCGCCATCTGGGGCACGCTGAGCAACGAAGACGTGGACGTTTTCAAGGTGCACGTGGCCGCCGGAGGCCGATGCTCCGCCATGGTCGAGGCCGTGAGCCTCGACCAGCAGATGCTCGATCCGCACCTCGAACTCGTCGATGCCAAGGGGTTCACGGTCGCCGCCTGCGACGACCATCCGCTGCTGGCCCAGGATGCCGCGCTGGCGGTCACGGTGGACGAGGAAGGCGAGTATTTCCTCCGCGTTCGCGAGAGCGCCTACGGCGGCGGCAACGGCATCTACCGGCTGACGATCGGCGATTTCCCGATCCCGCACGTGGCCTGGCCCCCCGGCGGGGCGGCCGGCACGGCCTGCGAGGTGGCATGGCATGGCGATCCTGCGGGGCCCTTCGCAGGCCGGGTGACGCTTGGCCCCCCGGGGCTCGACGGCGTCTGTCGGGTGCGGCCGGAGCGGGATGGAAAGCGATCGCCGCTGGCGGTGCCGTTCCGCACGACGACCGCGCCCCTGGTGCGCGTCGAGGAGCCGGCCGACAAGCCCGATCAGGCGACGAAGGCCACGGCGCCGGGAGCCTTCGCGGGGCGGATGGATGCGGCGGACGACGTCGACTGGATCCGCGTCGAGGCCGCCGCGGGAACCAAGTGGAACGTCACCGGCTGGGGCCGGCGGCTCGGCTCCCCCGTGGACCTCGTGATCAACGCCCATCGGGACGACGCCAAGCGGCAGCGGATCACGGGCAACGACGACGCCGATGGCCCCGACAGCGTCGTGCAGGTGACGGTGCCCGAGGAGGGCTCGTTCCTCCTACGCGTGAACGACTTTCAGCGGCGGGGCGGTCCGGAATTCATTTACTGGATCGACGTGGAGCCGATCGTGCCGCACGTCGCGATTTCGGTGCCGCCCGCCCAGACCCGCACGCAGCAGCGGCTCGTCGTGGCCGTGCCCCGCGGCAATCGCATGGCGCTGTTCTTCAATGCCACGCGGACCGACTGCGGCGATCCGCTGACGCTCGACGTCGGTGGTCTGCCGACCGGAGTCACGGCCCTCGCATCCCCGCTGCTGCCGGCCGCTCCCGGCGGGCTCGTGGTGTTCGAGGCCGCCGCCGACGCCCCGCTCGCAACGGCGATGGCCTCGGTCGAGGCGTGGCGCGGTGCCGGGGAGACGCGGGGCCGGGTCGGCGGCATGCGGCAGGTCACCGACCTCGTCTACGGCGATCCGAACAAAACGACCTACCGTTCAACGCTCGGCGACCGACTCGCCGTCGCCGTGGTCGAGCCGGCGCCGGTGACGATCGACCTGCAGCCGCCCGCCGCGCCGATCGCCCGCCGGGGGCTGATGGACCTCGTGGTGAGGGTGCATCGCGCCGACGACTTCGACGGCACGGTGCGGCTCGAACTGCCCTTCAAGCCGCCCGGCATCGGCGCCTCCACAGTGGAGGTGAAGCCCGGGCAGACGGAGGTTCGATTTCCGATCAACGCGGCGGCCGACGCGCCGGTGCAGGAGTGGCAGATCGCCGTGGCGGCGAGCCTGGTGCCGGGGGGCGATCGGAAAGACAAGAAGGATCAATCGCCGGAGAAGGCTCGGCGGGCGGGCCGTGGCAGCTGGATCGCCAGCCGGCCGGTGACGCTCGCGGTGATCGAACCGCTGATCGATCTGGCAGCCGAGAAGGGCGTGGTCGAGCAGGGTGCGGAGACGACGCTCGTCTTCAAGGCCACCAGGCCGGCCAGCTTCACGGGAACGGCGAAGGCGACGCTCATCGGCCTGCCGATGAAGGCCGAGGCCCCCGCCCGCGACCTGGAGTCCGGCAGGGAGGCAATCGAATTTCCCGTGACGGTGGCGGCCGATGCTCCGCCCGGCAAGCACGACAACATCATCTGCCGCATCGAGGTGCCGCAGGGAGAGGGGTGGGTGATCCATCAGACGGCCCCCACGTCGTTGCGGATCGACAAGCCGCTGCCGCCTGAGAAGGCGAAGGAGGGCTCGTGATCGGCAGGAACCTGGTCGCCATCGCCGCCGTCATGCTCGTCGGCACGGTGCGTGCCGAGACGATCGTTTCCATCGAGGTGTATCCGTCGCGGGTGCAGCTCGACTCGTCCCGCGACCGGCAGCGGCTCATCGTGCAGGCAGTCCATGCCGACGGCCACACCGAAGACGTCACCGCCGTCGCCACGGTGGCGATCCCCGACCCGGCGCTCGCGGCGGCCGACCGCCCCGATGGAACGATCGTGCTGCGGCCGCAGGCCGACGGCGAGGCCGCGATCCGGGTGGAGCACGCCGGGCATTCGCGGGACGTGCCGTTGAAAGTCGTTTCCGCGTCGTCGGAGCCGCCGCTCTCCTTCCGGCTCGACGTGATGCCGGTCTTCGCACGGGCCGGCTGCAACATGGGAAGTTGCCACGGCGCGGCCCGCGGCAAGGACGGCTTCCGGCTTTCCCTCTTCGGGTTCGATCCTGCGGGCGATTATCAGCGGATCACCCGCGAACTCCCCGGCCGGCGGATCGATCCGGGCGACCCGGCGCGGAGCCTGCTCGTGCAGAAGGCGATCGGCGGCGTGCCCCATACCGGCGGCAAGCGGTTCGAACTCGACAGCGATCTCGCGCAGCGGCTCCTCCGTTGGATCGGGGACGGGGCGCCCGACGATCCCGGGACGGTGCCGCAGCTGGTGGGCCTCGACCTTCATCCGCCCAGCGCACTGCTCGTGGGCCCGAAGGCGGCCCAGCGCTTCGTGGCCGTCGCCCGCTTCGCCGACGGCACCGACCGCGACGTCACCGACCTCTGCTGGTACGGCTCCAACAACGACCCCACGGCGAAGGTTTCCCCGGCGGGGCTGGTCACCAGCGGCAACCGTGGCGAAGCGTTCATCATGGCCCGCTACGACACGATCACCGCGGGCCGAGCGATCGTCGTCGTGCCCGAGGATCTCGCGTTCACGTTTCCGGCGCAGCCGGGGGCGACTTGGATCGACGAACTGGTCAACGCGAAGCTCGCCACGCTGCGGATCGCGCCCAGCGACGTGTGTGACGACGAGACATTCCTGCGGCGGATCACGCTCGATCTCATCGGCCTCGTGCCGACGCCCGAGGAACGGGCCGCCTTCCTCGCCGACGCGGCCCCCGACAAGCGAGCCCGGCTCGTCGATGCGCTCATGACGCGCAAGGAATTCGTCGAACTGTGGGTGATGAAATGGGCGGAGATCCTCCAGATCCGCTCCCAGGGCAACGACGTGAGCCCCAAGGGGG
>CAZONY010000162.1:0-3968 GCA_964581215.1 uncultured Chitinophagaceae bacterium
GCAACGGCTGCTGCGAGCCGGCCTGCGGTGCGGCTTCGTGCTGCGGTGTCCGGAAGTGCCGTGGTACCCCGATGCTGGACCTTCTCCGCGCTATCCACAACGCGAAGAAGTGCCGTCGGTCGTGCTGCGGCGACAGCTGCTGCGGCGAGCCCGATTGCGGTGCTGGCTGCTGTGAGCCGGCCTGCGGTGCTGGCAAGGGATGCTGCGAGCCGGCTTGCGGCGCGGTGATCGAGGCGGCTCCGGCTGCCCCGACGCCCGATGCCTCGGCCGCGACCAAGGCCTCCAGCAAGATCGTTGCGGTGAGCCGCACGGTCGAGATCAAGTGATCTGAGGGCTGTCAGGTCGAACGGAAATCTGTTGCCCGACTTCGGCCAGTGAGCTCCGCCCGGGAGAATCCTCCCGGGCGGAGTTTTTTTGTTTCCCCGCCACCGTGATCCGTCCCAGGCCGGTGGCGGGATCGTCGAGGCGGGTGACGAGCGACCGGCCCTCCCTGCCGAGTCGATCAGCGGCTTCGACGCAGCCCCCCACCAATTCCGCGGCCGTGGCGAAATCGCCCAGGAGGGGATCGACGAGCCGAGCCGCCGGCAGGCGGGCCATGAGGGACGTGATGTCGCGCTCGAGCCCGAACCGCACCCAGGCGAAGAGGATCCACCGCAGCAAGAGTCCCCACAGGATGATCCACACGAGCGACTCCTGCAAAAAACCAGAGCCATCGATGTGACGACCCTGCCAGAGGTGGCCGTAGAAATAGCTCCAACCTGCCCGCCCCAGCACGATCACAATCAGGGAACCGAACAGGAATTCGAAGACCCACCGCACACCCGGGCCATCAACGCGGCCGCGGCGATCGGCCACGAGCCGCTCGATGCCGCTGGCCAGCCAGCGGCCGGCCCGTGTCAGAAGCGTGCCCAACGTCATCTCCGCGCTGGCCTCGTCCAGACGGGCCCGACCGACCAGTGGCTCGGTTACCTTCGCCCGCGCCGCCAGGCCGACGAGGATGCTCCGGGATTGCTCCATGTCGGCCTCCGTGAGCCCGAGTTCCTCGACGGCCTGCCATGAAGCTCGAGCGACGGCCGCTTCCGGGGCCTGCCCCGCCAAGAGCCGGCCGATCATTCCGCCACCCGGCCGAAGCCGCGTCCAAAACGAGCCGACGGCCGCTACGGTATGCAGGAACATCGCGAACGGGCCGCCGTGCCAACGATCCACGACCTCGTCGGTGAGGAGCCGCTGCCAGGCACCGCGGCTTGTCCGCAGCGACTCCCCGATCGATTGTGCGAGGATGCCCACCAGCCGCTCGCGCTCCCGCCGCTCACCGTCAACCAGCCGCCGCACCGGCTCGCGCAGCGGCTCGAGTTCGGCCAGGGCGCGGCCGATGAACCAGGCGGCCAAATCCAGGGCCCCGGTCCGGCGCACCCGACGGGCCGCCCGACCGACGAGTTCTCCGTCGATCGCCGCGAGCAGTTCCTGAAATCCCGCCTCCGGAGCCAGGCCGGCGGCCAACCGCCGGGCGGCTTCGAGGCCGTCGAGGCGAAAGATGCGGGGAACGTCGAACCCCTGCGCTTCGAGTTCGCGCCGCCAATCCTCGCGGATGTCGGGATCCCGAGCGGCATGCGTCTGCACGAACAGGAGCGGCCGTCCCGGGGCGAAAGCCTGCACCTCCTGCGCCACGATCCAGGAGCGGTACTTCTGGGCGGTCGCCACTAGGAGGAGCACGTCGCACGCCGGCAGCACGGCCGCAAGCAGATCACGATTGCGGTTGGCGTCGCTGGGACGGGGCCCCTGGGCACCGGCGTGCGCCGGCTCGTCGGCCTGCGTGTCGGGATCGGGGCAGTCGACGAGAACGATGTTGGCCACGGCCGGCGCATCGCTTCGCACGACGCGGGCCTGCATGGCCTCGAGCGGCATCCACGAGCAATCGACGTCATCCGCCACCACGACGATCGGCGCCGTCGTGGTCGGTCGGGCGACGTCGCTGGCGGCCGTCACTTCGCGGCCCGCCAGAGCATTGACGAGCGTGCTCTTGCCCGTGCCGGTGCCCCCGATGACACCCACCACCAGCATCCGCGAGAGTTCGCGCCGCGTGCGGTCAAGCCGCGGCGACACATGCTCCCATTCGCCGCGAATGCGCCGGGCGGGCGGCCAGTCCGGCAGGGCATGGACCCACCGGGCGATCGCCTCGACCAGTTCATCGAAATCCTCAAAGGCGGCCAACCCGGTCTCTGCCGAGGGAGTCGATGGATCGGAATGCTTGTCGATCATGAAGTCACCTCCCGACCCCAATCCTCCAGCAGCCGGCGGCACCGTGCCACCTCCGGCCGCGAGGCGGCGGCGGCCAGGCGGTCGATCTCGCCCAGCCGGTCGCCGAGCACGACATCGTGGATCGTCTCGGCCAGCACGCGGCCCCGCTCCGCCGACCAGCCGGCGAACAGGCGCTCGATGAGCGGGCGGATTCCCTGCGCGGCCGCTGCGACTGCACCCTCGCCGGCCAGCGGTGCCGCAATGGTCACGCCGACGTCGAGCACGTGATGCAGCACGCCGGCAGCCGCGGGAACCGCCGCGTTGCCGACACCGAGGAGCGCTACCGTCAGGACGGGCCGGGCCACGGCCCCCACGGTCAACCCGGTCAGCACCGCCTTGACCATTCCCGGATTCGCGGCAGCGAACCGGTCGAGTTCGTTTCGCACGAACGCCCGGTAGTCATTTGATACGATCGGCAGCGCCGCATGCCGCCGCTCCAGGTCGGCATACCACGCGGATCGGTCGGCCTCGACGAGACGGTCGCCCAGCACCGCCGCCAGGCGGGGATTCACCCGGCAGGCCTGATCGAGACGGTCGATGAAGTCACCGAGCGCCTGCTTGAGCGCCCGCAGTTCGACCGTGGAAAAATCCTCACGTTTCTCCGCCGCGGTGCGGGCCAGTCCAATCCATCGGGCGCCCCGTTGCACCACCCCGCCGATCCCGCGATAGATCCGGCTGACACCGAGATCGAGTCCCGACCGCCGGGGCTCGAGCCACGCCCAGATCTCGTTCCACACGACCTCGCGGGGCGCCGCCGGCATCTCCACCCGAACGTGGCTCTCTCCGGTGAGGTGACGGCGGGCCTCCTGCCAGGCGTGCGCCGAAGCCTCGAACGCGTCGAGCCAGGCACCCGCGCCCAGGTTCGGATCAAGCACGACACGGAGCGCCCCTTCCATGGCCCGCACCTTGATCCGGTCGAAGTCGCCGTCGGTCAGCCGGCGCCGCAGGTCGATGGCTTCGCCATCGACAGAGAGTTCGGCGATGGAATGAAACGTGATCCGCCCCTCGGCGGCGGCGGCCACGTCGAAGGGAGCGGCGTAGACCGCCGCCGGCTCGGCCCCCGTCTCGATCGCGAACGTCCGCGACCAGCCGGCGATCACCTGCCGCTGCGCCGGCCACTCCACCATGTTGAACACCACGAACAGTGTCTTGCCGGCTGCGACGGCGGCGGCGAAGAAGTCGCGAACCGCCGCATCGTTGTATTTCTGCTGGGTGAGCACGGCCACGATCACGTCGCAGGCGTTGCGGACGAGTTCCGCGCGCTGCCAATTGTCGCGGAGGGTGCCGTCGATGTCGGGTGTGTCGAGCAGGACGAGTCGCGGCGGCTGTGTGCCGAGCAGATCCTCGCGCCACACCAGCAGGTCGGCATCCGTCACATCGAGTGCGTCATCTTCGCTGTTCCACCTCCGCGGAGTGAAGCCGGGAAACAGCGCCGCCAGATCGATCCGCTCGGCGAGCCCCCGGGGCAGGCTGACGACTGGATGCCGAGTGCGGGCAGCCTCCGGCAGCGACCGGCTGATCTCGCTCCCGACCAGCGCGTTGGAAATGAGGCTCTTGCCGGTGTTGGTTCCGCCGCAGACGGCGGCCACCAGCAGGGGCTCGCGATTCACCTGCGGTTGAAGTTTGCCGAACAGAGCCCCATACCAGTCGGCAGACTTCGGGTCTGCGAC
>CAZONY010000162.1:4068-5516 GCA_964581215.1 uncultured Chitinophagaceae bacterium
GTTGAAGTTTGCCGAACAGAGCCCCATACCAGTCGGCAGACTTCGGGTCTGCGACCCCGAGCGACCGGCCGAGCGGCTCGATGGCCTCCAGACAGGAACACAACTCCCCGACGGATCGCCCCCACGCCGAGAACAGTGTCGCAGGGGCGTGGCCGTCATCGAGGGTACGGGCGTCGTGCACGGAAAAATCCACCATCGTGTGCCGCTCGGAGGCAGCTCATTGCCGCGCTCTTTCAGGAGCGCTACACTAACGCGTATCGGAGCAAGAGTCGCGCGTGCCTCCAACCGGATGCAAGTGTGTCTTCCCGGAGAGAACCCCGCAAACCCGTCCCTTTCCGGCTCTTTCCATGCTCGAACGTCGTCCCCTCTTTCCCGGCATCATCGAGATCAACCACCAGGCCGGTTACCGGATCGGGTGCAGCGTCTACCTGGTCTACGATGACAGTGAATGGGTGCTCGTCGATATCGGCTACGAGGAGACGGTGGACGAGATCGTCGAACTGATCCGGCAGCTCGACTTTCCCCTGTCGCAATGCCGGGCGCTCATCGCCACGCACGCCGACGTCGATCACATCCAGGGACTGGCCAAGGCGAAGGGCATCCTCAAGGCGCCGGTGCTTGCCCACCCGAAGGCGGTGCCGTCGCTCGAGTCGGGCGACACGATCAAGACGTTCGCGGAGATCTCGGCTCAGAACGTCCACATGCCGATGCCGCCGGTGAAAGTGGATCGGCAGATCGGGGAGGGTGATGCGATCGGAGTCGGCTCGCGAAGGCTCGAGGTCTGGCACACTCCGGGCCATACCGACAGCCAGCTCGCCCTGCGGATGGGCGGGCTGCTGCTCTCCGGTGACAACATCTACCGCGACGGCTCGGTCGGTGCCATCGACGCCCACCACGGCAGCGACATCCCTTCCTTCATCGCGTCGCTCAAGCGGATTCTTTCCAGTGACGCGGAGTGGCTGCTGCCGAGCCACGGCCCGGTGTTCCGCAAGGACGACGCATTGCTTCGGAAGACCATCGCGCGGCTCGAGGGATATCTCACGCTTGCCGACTTCGGCACCTGCGCCCCCCATTGGCCGCTGATCGACGAGTGGGATCGCGAGCTGGCCGAGGGGCGGATGCCGGCCGCGCATCCCCAGCCGGCGTGACTCTGCTCGGGGCCGGCCGCGAACGCCGGCTGGCGAACCCTGCCGGTTTTTCCGTCAAGAACGGCGGGGCGGTCGGCCGATACTCCCGGTGAGGCTGGTTGCACCGGTTTCGGTGGGTTTTCAGGGGGACAATCCGATGACACGGCATTTCTTTGCCGCCGCCGCAATCGCGGTTGGCGCGGCCTTCTACACGGCGGGCTTGGTCTCCGCCCAGCAGCCTTTTTCCGGACAGCAGGCCTACGGCTACCAATGGGGCCAGTCCTACAACAGCCATGACTGGAACCGGCTCTACCACTATCC
>CAZONY010000162.1:5570-5793 GCA_964581215.1 uncultured Chitinophagaceae bacterium
ACGCCGACGGCTATTACCAGAGCGCCAATGACATGTACTACCGCTATCCGCAGGAGATGCGGATCCCGGTCTACAACAAGCAGTGGCAGAACGACTATCCCAAGAGTCGCCGCTACTACCAGGGCCACCACTTCCATCTCGACGTGTTCTAAATAGAGCGCCTGCGGGGCCATCCATGGCCCCCGCAGGCTTCCGCAGGCGGAGGGAAAGCCAAGGTTTCCCT
>CAZONY010000163.1:0-699 GCA_964581215.1 uncultured Chitinophagaceae bacterium
CACGTGCACAGCCATCACCGGTAAAACCGGCCGGGCAAGGGCCTGGGGTGTCGATCGCGACCCGCTCCCCGCCTGGGGAGCGGGTTTTTTGTTTCTCTGGCCAGTCCCGCCGGCCGCTCCAACTCGCCCGATTCCGCCGGCGGAAAATCTGCAAGTCTGGGGGGCTGCATGACCGATACAACCGTCAGGGTCGTGGTATTCGGCCACCTCCCAACGCCTTTGTCGAGGAGTTCGTCATGTCGGTTGGCACACGATTCACCGTGGTGGCTTTGGTCGCGGCTGCGGCCGCCGTGTCCCAGACCGGGTGCTTCTGGCTGACCACCCAGGGGCCGAGCCTCGGGCCGCTGGCGATCCCGATTCCGGTGCCGGTCTACATGCAGAAGAGCCGGGAAGACCACTTCTGGAACTACGAGCGGTATGAGCGGGCTCCCGTCCTCGGGCCGATTCCTGCCGGCGGCCCCTGCGAGGCGCTCGACGAACCCAGTGACGACGAGGTGATGCGGGCCCTGGAAAAAGCCCGCCCCGTCCAGGGCAACTGGCCCTTCCTCTACGAGATTCAGCGCAACCACGTGCGGATCACCAAGTGCAAGATTTCCGACTACATCGATCCGCCGCGGCACTATCCGCTCGTCGGCCCCGCCCAGCTGCACCATGCCCACTACAAGTGCACCGTCTATTTCCAGGAAGTGAAGCGGATCG
>CAZONY010000163.1:709-5781 GCA_964581215.1 uncultured Chitinophagaceae bacterium
TGCCCTACACGACCGTCGACGAGGATTGCCAGGAAGTCGTCTACATCGACCACGACCACCTGCACATGGTGGGCGACGTCGATACCGGCTGCGATGCCAATTTTTAGGCCGCAACCGGATGGTGTCGCGCGGCGGATCGCGGGGCTGGCGGGCCCTTTGCAGGTCGCCTTGTTTGAATGCGGTTTTGTACGGCGGTAGAATCCTTTGAGTCGGAACCGTGCCCGCCCTTTGGAGACCGCCCCGTGCAAGACGCATTCTTTCCCCTGATCGCCTTCATGGGGCTCGGCACCGTGGAATTGCTCGTCGTGGGAGGGGTGGTGCTCCTTCTGTTCGGTTCGCGACTTCCCAAGGTGATGCGGTCCCTTGGCCAGGGCATCGTGGAGTTCAAGCGCGGCGTTCAGGGCATCGAGGACGACTCGCATGCGTCGTCGGGCGATGCCGATCGGGCCGCCGGCAACGGCTGACGGCGATCTGCGACGCAGCCGCGGCAATCGGAAGCGACCATGTTCGGTCTCGGTCCCCTCGAATTGTGCTTGATCGGCGCCGTGGCGGTGATGCTCTATGGCAAGCGTCTGCCCGAGGTGGGGCGCTCGGTCGGCGCGAGCGTCGCCGAGTTTCGGCGGCAGTGGACGACCATCTCCCGGGATCTCGACGTGGCATCGCATCTGGAGGGGCGGAGCGGTGAGCTCCGGCCGGCAAAACGGCGGCTGGCGGGGGGTGATGCCGGTGACCGTGTGGAAGCGGCGCATGTCGTTGCCCCGCGGTTTGATCCTCCTGCCGATGCCGGTGGTGCCGGCTGAGCCGGGACCGCACGAATGATTGGGCCTACCGCGGATTTTCGGTCGATGCGTGACGCGGACCGGCGGGTTCGGTACGATCCTGCCAGGGCCTCTGACGGAGGCATCCGGGCAGCTAGCTCAGTTGGTTAGAGCGCCACGTTCACACCGTGGAGGTCACAGGTTCGAGTCCTGTGCTGCCCACTCGGTCGAAAGACCCTTGTTTTCTTGTTCAACTTCCTGCCAATGGCGCGGTGGCTGCCGTTGGGGAGCAGGCAGGGGCGAAAGCGGATCTGGAGGGGTTTTCATGCGATATGCGGCGTGGTTCGTATCGTTGACCCTGGCTGGATGTCATTTTTTTGCCGGCGGGTTACCCGCAGACACCAACCAGCTCGAGACACTGACGGTCGATCAGGCCAGGGCCATGGCGGAGCGCAAGGGCTATGTCTCCCTTCGCGGACTAACCACGCTCTCTGACGAGGCCGCTCAGGCTCTGTCGCAGCACGAGGGCGATCTCGACCTCAGCGGCCTGACCACGCTCTCGGATGAAGCGGCGAAGGCTTTTGCGCAGCACAAGGGATATCTCGACCTCGACGGCCTGACCGCGCTCTCCGCTGAGGCCGCCAAGGCGCTTCGGGCCAACCGCGAGGTTTTGCTGCCCGAAAAGTTTCGGCGGTAGTCCGCGGCCCGACTCATTCCGTACCGCTCGCTGGACGGTTTTTGTGAAGCCGGTACGAATCCGGGGACCCCAGGGCAAAGCGAAGCACGTCGCGGCTGCGAGAGCCGGGCTCTTGTGGGGTCCGTGGCGTCGGATGGCGCTGTTTCACTGGCTGCGGCCGCCGTGTTCGCGAAGTTTGCCCACCACGTCGCGGCCGAGCGCGGCGCGGATCTTGAGGGCCAGAGACGGTCGGGCGTCGAGGAGTGCTCGCAGGCTCGCCTGCGGGCAGCTGATCACGGTCGCCGGCTCGATCGCCACCACGTCGGCCGAAGCCTTTTCCCCGGTAATGAAACTCATCTCCCCGATGAACTGGCCCGGCTGCGATTGCGCGATCACACGGTCGGCAGAACGCACCTCGAGCGTGCCCGCGACCAGCACCATCATGTCTTGCACGACGCTCCCCTGCTCCACCAACCGCGTGCCCGCCGGCACGTCGCGCTGCGTGCCCATCTTCATCAGCCGCACGAACTCGCCGGGAGACAGTTCCGGAAAGATCGTCTCGTAGATCTTTCGCTGCGGTGCCGTCAGGGCGCGGGGCCACCGCTCGCCGACGAGGAGGACGATTTGGAAAACGTTCACCGCCGCAAAGAGGGCATTCCACGAGATCGGGGCCCACAGCGGATGGTCGCCGCAGTGGCAGTAGTAGGGCATCAGGCAGAGTCCCGCCATCACCGAAAGCACCCGCAGCCAGAGGATGTCCCGCACCATGTAGGAGAGGAGATAGAGCACGTTGGCCACGTGGATCATGTCCGTGACGCACGGAGTCCACGTGGCTACCGCGAGCAGTGTGCATCCGAGCATGAGTCGCTCCTCCCCGTAGGTGCCCCGCCGGCGGATGGCCGGCCTGACGTCAGCCGCACCGCTTGTCTGGAATCACGCCCTTCTGGTGGTCATCGGTGATCGCCGCCTCGTCGGTGGCGATCTCGAACTTCCAGCCTTCGATCACGGTGCCCTCCGTCTTCAAGTGCGACGTGAGATAGAAGAGCCGTCTGCGGGCTTCGCCGGCCGGCCCGGGCGGGATGTCGGTGAAGCGGTCGCGCAGGTAGGAGGGTGCCCAAGCCTGCGAGTAGAGCGTGGCCTTGATCCGCAGTTTCCTGCAATCGAAGCAGGTGGGCACGGTGATCCGGTAGCTGACAATGTCGGTGCCCTGCCCGTCCTGATACTGCGGGTCGTCGCCCACGCCGTGCGGGTGCGTGGCCTCGACGAACGCCATCGGCATCGCCGGGCTCGGCCCCTTGGCCGACCAGCCCATCGGAAGGAGCCGATTGTCCTTCACGTCGTGGGCCCGGTGCAGGAAGCTCGTCGTGAAGCGGCCTCGCGAGTCCTTCGTCAGTTCCTCGTAGACCTGCACCTGGCTCTGATCTGTGATCAGTCGATGGTGCGGCTGGTAGGCCTGCCCCCCTCCCTGCTCCGGCCCGATGGAGTCGAAGAACTCGCTCGGCAGCACCTTGCCGTCGCCCCCCAGGATCACGCCGGCTCCGTTCGTCAGCCCGGAGGCCCAGATGATGCGGTCGCGGCCGGACGTGCTGTCGATCAGGAGCAGTTCGATCCACAGCCGTCGAAAACCGACGCCGCTGGGCAACCTGTGTCCGGTGAGATTCGTCACCTTCACATCCGCGGCGATCACCTGCCCTGCGGTCTCGACGTTGAGCAACTCGAGCCGGGCCGTGTTCTTGCGGGCATTGTGCACGTAGTTGTCGATCGCAAAGTGGATTCCCTCCACGCCGGTCTCGTAGTCCTTCAGCCGCACGCCGAGCACGTCGTTGAATTGGCGGAAGATTTCCATGAGGTAGACGTTGGCCCCCTGGAACGTATGCCTTCGATATCCCTGCTCGCGGAAGCGGACGGTGTGTTCCTGCTGCGGGATGCGATGGTCTGCCTCCGGGTATTCCTGATCCTGGAGCACCGCAATCTTGGTCTGGATCTGGTCGATCGCGAGCGTGCCGTCGGGGCTCTCATACCCCTTGGGCATGTGGCAGTCCTGGCAGCTGCGGGAGTCGGCCGTCTTGCCAAACTCGTCCTGATACTTGCTGTTGAGCCATTCGAGATAGGTGGCCTGCTCGATCCGATGGAGAAAGCCCTGGAAGTGGGGGTTTTTCTCCGAGGCGAGGAGTTGCTGCACGCTTTCCGGTGCCGGTGCATCGGCATCGGTCGGTGGCGAGGCGAGCGGCCAATCCACCACCGGCAGATTGATGACGTGGCAGGTCGCGCACATCCGCGACGACTGGAGAAACGGGCTGGGCTTGGGCGCCGCGCCGAGCGTGACCTGCATCGGCTTGGTCACGACGTCGGCGAAGGGGCCATAGATCTCCTCGGCCGGCCCGGCCTTGTACTGGCCGGTGATCGAGTTGGCGAGAAAATCGCCGAGATTCTTGTATTCCTCGACCATGCCGTGGCAGACGGTGCAGCTGATGCCGTCGCGGGCGAGCGCTCCGTAGGCGTGGTGCGGGTGCTTCTGGTCGGCCACGTGGAACCACTCACGATCGAAATTCGCATCGGGATGCCAGTGCTGGTGCCCCATGCCCCGGTCATGGTCGTACTGCCGCTTGCCCATCGCGCCATGACAGCGAAGGCAGGTATTCGCGACCTGATCGCCGAACAGGCGGGCCTTTTCGGGCGGGAGTTCGGCCTCGAGCTGGGAGAGTTCGCTTTCCAGCTGCGCGTGGAAGACGGGATCGCGGCCGGCCAGCCCCATCGGCGACCATCGCCACTCGCCGTAGGGCGACACGTTGAGCCCGCCACGGTCAGTCTCCAGAAACATGATGGGCCCGAAGGCGTGCTTACTGTTCGCGCCGCTGTGGCACATCATGCACTGGTCCGACGTTAGGTGCCTGGCCGGCACGGTGGCGTGGGCCGGCACGTGGTCGTTCGACTCCGGAGGAAACTTCCGCACCTCCGGGTACGTGACGTGGCGCGTGGCCGGAAACATCTGCATGAAGGCGAAGTCAGGGCGGGCCGGCCCCGGAGCCTGCGGGGCCCGCAGTTCCGGCCGCTCCCGCTCGGGGGCGAAGCCGTAGGGTTGCTGGGCGGTGGGAATCGCCCGCCAGGTGTCGTCGACGAAAAATTGGATCGGGTCGCCCGGGAAGCCGGCGATGTTCCGAAGCGAAGAAAAGGTGCCCCCCTCCTCCGCCACCGAGTGGCAGCGGACGCAGGCCATGACGAACCCTGCCTGGGGATACGTGAACGAATCGGGCTCGTCGTACTGCTGCCCCTCGAACACGCTCGCCCAGAACCAGCCGCTTGGCGAGCCGGACGAGTCCTTGATCATCACGTCGAAGCCGGGAGATGTTGGCAGCCGCATGATGGCCTCAATCTCGGCCTCGGTCATCCCGTCGTAGCGTCGGGCCGGAGGCGGCAGCATCTCCTTGATGATCATCCCGCCGTCGGGAATCTTGCCTTCCCGAGGCTGCTTCGGCGGGGCCAGCCCTGCGTCCCGGCCCTCCGGCCAGAAGGCCGGGTCGCCGGTGAGCCAGTACATCACCTTCGGCGAGTAGTAGCAGCGCACGGCGGGGTGCGTGCCAAAGGAGACGCCCTTCACGTAAGGGCCCGTGTCGCGAATCCGCTTGTCGTGGCTCCAG
>CAZONY010000164.1:0-5778 GCA_964581215.1 uncultured Chitinophagaceae bacterium
CGTAGGGGGTGGCGATCGGCAGCCTGATCGTCACATCGACAAGTTTGCCGTCGCGGCCGACGTGCAGCGTCAGTGTGCCGTTGAAGGCCTTGGTCTGAGCCGCGGCGATCGCATAGCCCATCGGCAGCCGCGGATCCTCCCACTCCGGGAAGACCCGTCCATTCACGCCGACGATAACGTCATCGACCGCCAGCTTCCCCGCCGCAGCCGGGGTGTCGGGGGTGACGGCCGTCACCGTCAATTCCGGCCGCCCCTCCATGTCGATGACCTCCGCACCGAGAATCCCCAGGGGGAATGTGCCCGCCCGCGGACGGCCGATCAACGAGACCTTTCCAAACTTGGCTGCCAGCGCATCGCGATCCGCCTTGGAGAGCTGCGCCGGTGGCTGGGAGTAGTAGGCTCGCCAGTCACGCTGCGAGGCCGCAAACTCGGCGGGCGTGGCGGTCTTGCCCAAGACGCTCGATTCAAACACGTCAAACACGGCGGCGTTCGTGCCGCGGACAGCGGCGAGCGATTCCTTCACCTCAGGGGCGAGCGTGGCGTCGGCGGCGTGGCAGGGGGGCATCGCGGCCAGGACCGCCGCCATCAGGCACAGGCCCGGGAGGCTCATTCGCCGCGAGAGTTTCATCGTCGTCACTTGTCGTCTCCATCACGGGGCTGAAAATCGGGATCGCCACACTGCCAGAGAAAGAACGACCAGATATCGGCCAGCTCTTCCTGCCGCTGCCGCCGCGTCGAGCCCATGCCGTGGCCGGCGTGGTAGTCGATGCGGAGCAGCACCGGCTTGCCGCTACCGGTCGCTTCCTGAAACCGCGCGGCCGTCTTGGCCGACTGCCAGGGGGCCACGCGAGGATCGTTGATGCCGTGGGTGAGCAGCACCGCCGGATAGGCCGCGCCATCGCGGATCTGGTGGAGCGTGCTCATGGCGAGCAGGCCGCGAAAGCCTTCCTCTTCGGTCACCGTGCCAAACTCGGGGATGTTGGGAGGGCCGTTGGCGGTGATCTCGAAGCGGATCATGTCGGTGCAGCCCACGCCGATGTGGGCCGCGGCGAAGAGATCGGGCCGCTCGGTCACGGCCCGGCCGATGAGGATGCCGCCGGCGCTACGGCCATGGCCGCACAGCCGGCTGCTCGACGTGTAGCCCTCGGCAATGAGGTGCTCGGCGCAGGCGATGAAGTCTTTCCAGGTGTTGGGCTTGGTGGTGCGGCGGCCGGCATGGTGCCAGGCCCGGCCAAACGTGCCGCCCCCCCGCACATGCGCCACGGCGATCACGCCGCCCCGTTCCAGCCAGGCCAGCCGCTGGGCAGAAAACACCATCGGGAAGGTGAAGCCGTAGGCGCCGTAGCCCTCGAGCAGGGCGGGCCGGCTGCCGTCGCGGGGAAGATCGCCGCGATGGATGATCGAGAGCGGCACGCGGGCGCCGTCGTGGCTGGCCACGGTCGTTTCGGTGAAGGTGAGCCACTCCGGCGGGTCGCGGCCTTCCGGAGCCAGCCGGGCCGCGGTGAGCCGGCCCGACTCTGGATCGAACACGCTCAGCCCGCCCGAGCGAATCCAGGATTGTGTTTCGAGCATCACGCCCGGCACGTCGGCCCGGGCGGCGGCGATCTTGGCCGAAGGCTCGTCGGGGGGCGTGGCGACGACCGTGGCCCTCGCCCGGCCACCGGCACCCGGGGCATGCGGCAGCCGCACGACCCGCCGGATCGCATGATCGATCGCTTCTATATAGATGGCGTCACGGGCGGTCGCCAGTGTCTCCACGACCATGTCGGTCGGAGCAAAGACGGTCTCCGCGTTTGCAATGTCGGGCTGGGCCAGATCGACTCGCACCACGGCATGGGCCGGGCCGCCGGTGGTGACCAGCAGGATCGCATCGCCGGCGACAGCGAACGACCGCACGGCATCGCGGCGATCGCAGACTTTCTTCCACGTGATTGCCGGTGCGCCGAGGCTTGCGACGGGCGCCGTGTAAAGCGTGAGATCGGCCTCGTCGCCATGCCGCACCTGGCCGACCGCCCAGGCCGAGCCCGGCGTGATCACGACGGCGGGAAAGTCGAGGGCTTCGAGCGCAGGTGATCCGGGCGACTCGCTCCCGAACACATGCGGGTCGAGCATCGGATCGGTGCCGAGGCGATGGAGCCGGGCCTGCGTGAAGCGATAGCAGTCGGTCTCGGGCTGGCTCGGATCGCGCGGGCGTTTCTGGCTGTACACAAATCCGCTGCCATCCTCGAGCCAGCACGGGTGGGCGTAGACCGTGTCGACCCGTTCGATCAGCTCCGGCAGGTGGGTGCCGAGCCGGCGGTCGAACACGCGGATGGCATTCTGCTCGGAGCCGTCGGCGGCACATGCGAAGAGCACATGCCGGCCATCGGGCGATGCCGCAAAGCATTCGATCGCCACATGCTGGTCGGGGGTCGCCCGGGGCAGCGTGTCGGGGTCGATGAGCAGGCGGTCTGCCCCGGTGTCGGCCTCGCGCACCCAGAGCCGGGCCACGTCTTCATCGGCCGCCTGCTTGAGAAAGAAGATGTCGCCATTGGCGCGCTGCTCGGGCTGGCTCACGGTGTAGGCCGCTGCCTGCTCGAGGTCGCGGATCCGGGCGAGCAGGCCCGCCCGCCCAGGGAGCGTGGCGAACGTGTCGCTGGCGGCGCCGGCCTGCTCCCGCAGCCACGCCTGCACATTGGCGGCCTCCATGTTCTCCAGGTGCCGATGCGGATCGGTCACGGGGGTGCCGAAATGTTCGTCGATGACCGGATCCGCCCCCCGGGCAGGCGAGGGCAGCGCGGCCACCGATGGGGCGGGAGCGACGGCGGTGAGTGGCATGGGGAAACCGGAAACCCAAGGCGAAAACAGGCGGCAAACGCCAACCACCATTAAACGTGATTGCGACATTTGGTTCTTAGCCAATCGCTTCGCCCCATTGGCCAAGCTGGTTTGCCGTCGTGGAAGCATCCCGGCTGCCGACTGCGACGGCGTGAGTGGCCGCCTGCGCCTTTGATGTGGCATCGCTTGCCGGTGGCGGTCTATTCGCGGTCCGGTTCGTCGTAAAGCCGCACCTCGCAGACGCCGACGGGCTCGGCGAAGCGAATCCGCACGCGGTCGCTTTGCACCCGGTCAAACCGGAGCACGTGGCGGCGTGTCTCGTCGGCGTCGGGGCGTTCGGCCACCGTGCGCCACCCGCCGGCATCGTCCACCTCGACGATGAAGGGCACCGACCGATACTCCTCGAAGGTCAGATGGAGCGTGTTGATCGCCGCCGCCCGCGGCAAGCGGAGCATGATCCAGGCCGGGCCCTCGTCGCCGGGCCGCCAGGCATGCGGATCCTCGCCCACCACTCGGCTCACGCCATCGATCACCTTGCCCGCCCCCCTGCCCTGTTCGGCCGACGAGCCGGTCGCCGTGCTGTGGCGGGCGAGATCGCGCGGATCGGCGTTGCGAAGGCCGGGCACGTAGCAGCCTTGCTTGAGGAGTTCCTGCTGCACGTCCTTGATCCGCTCGGTGGCCACCATGGCCGGAGACGCGCCGTCGGCCGCGACGATGGCCGCGGCAATGCCCGCCGCCTGGCCCATCCCCATGCAGGGCCGCATCACCCGCGTCGCCCCCGCGGCGATGTGCGTGGCGGAGATGTTGCGGCCCGCCATCAGCAGGTTCGTGATATTTCGCGAGACGAGCACCGACATCGGGATCGTGACCCGGCGGCCGTGGTAGACATGGATGCAATCGTTTCCGCGCACCCAAAAGCCCTGCGGGTGGTGCACGTCGATTCCCCAGTCGGTGAAGGCCACCGCGTCGGCGTGGATCGCCGGCGTGTCGAAATCACGCTGCGTCATGGTCGAGAGGCCGATCAGCCGGCGGCTCTCCCGCACCCCGGGCACGTAGTTGAGCCAGACCAGCTCGCGGTTGGCGTTGGCGACGATCGTCCGCGGGTTGTGGTATTTGGCGTAGTTCCACAGGCCGAGCGTGATGCGAAAGAGTTCGTCGCGGATCCGCTCGGCATCCTGGATCGTGTCTTCCATGCCGCCATACTCGACCCACCAGCCGTGATCGAGGCCGCCGCTCCAATCGTCGGGGGCGGGCGCCCGGCCGGTGCCGCGGGATTCCTCGTCGAAGTTCTCCGGCCGACGAATTTCCTTGAGACGGCGGTGCGAGCCCCGTGGCTCGAAGTCCTCCGGCTTCGTCCAGTGATAGGCCCACGGGGGGCACTGGAAGACCGCCGTGCGATCGCGGTCGGCAAACACCGCCTGGTAGAGCGTGTTGCCCTGGGTTCGGCCGGTCGCCCGCTCCGGGGCCAATGATTCGCCAAACGCATCACGGGCCTCCTCGCCCTCGCGATATTCGGCGCCGGCGTAGAAGCCCACCCAGCCGTGGCCGGTGCAGTCGATGAAGACCGGGGCCCGATAGCGGAGTCGCCGACCGCTGGTGACATCGATCGCGAGCACAGCCGCGATCTGGCCGGCCTCTCCCCGCTCGCCGGCAGCGAGCGGCCGTGGCGGCTTGCCGTCGGCCATCTCCACACCCTGGCAGCGGGTGTTGGTGTGGAGCGTGATTCGCGGCTCCGCCCGCAGCACCTCCTCCATCTGCCGCGAGTCGGCGAAGTTGCGCCAGCCCTGTAGCGGATAGAGCTCCTCGCAGGCACCGGTGACGTTGATCGTGTCGGGCGGCTGCCCGATCCAGCCCATCGGCGGCACCTGAATTTCATCGGAGCTGTTGCCGCCGACGACGGGCCGATCCTGGATCAGGGCCACCTTCGCGCCGCGGCGGGCCGCGCCCAGGGCGGCGCCCATGCCCGCCGGGCCGGCCCCCACGATGACGACGTCAAACGCCCCGGCGTCGGTGATCTCCGGCGACACGCCGCCATGCCGCTCGCGTTGGGCCGCGAGAGTCGGCAGATCATCAGCCGGCGTGAATTCTTTCCCGGCCAGCACGATCGCGTCGCAGCGGCCCCACCAGCCGGTGAGGTCTTCGAGCCGCACCTCGATCGGGCCCGCCTCGAGTTGAAACTCACCGCCGTCGAACCAACGCCAGCGGTCATCGTCTGGCGCGCGGCCGATTTCGGGGGAGGCCTTGGACCCCACTTTCACGACAAACCGCCCCGGTGCGTGCGCCGGAAGCCAGTCGCGCGCCCGCACCCAGAGCCGGTAGCGGCCCGCCTCGGGGATCTCCGCCGTCGTGGTGGCGGCCTTGACCGGTTTGCCCAGCCCGGTGGCGAGCAGGTAGACCGATCCCATCACATCGACATGCTGTGTGTCGCGCGACCAGCCACCGGCATCGGCGAAGGCCTCCGCCTCGAGCCAGACCACCGGCGCCGCGTGAGCGGCCGCGGGCATTATCACGATGAGCAGGGAACTCGAGGCCAGAAGCCCGAGCATCGCCGAGGCCATACGGAGCGGGCCGGGCAGAGGAGTGAGTCGCGTTGACGGTTCGGTCATCATGATCGGTCCCCTTGTTGCCGAGGGGCTCTTTCGCCAACCACCGCAAGGCTACTGCCGAAGGCAGCGGAAAAAACGGCTCTGGCCGCGGCCCTTAAGTGATTGTCTTCCTAGGCAAACTGCCGACGACCGTCATGGAGGGCATACTGCCGGCAACCGTCACGCTTGGAAAGAGAGGGCTCCTGCCATGCCGATTCAGCCGATTCAATCGACCGCTTCCGCCCCGCAGGCCCGCGGCCTGCTGTTCCTCGGCCTGCTTGTCTCTGTGGCCTGGGCCGGAGCCGCCCACGCCAAGGACGCGGCCCCCAAGAAGCTGAAGGTGTTCATCCTGGCGGGCCAGTCCAACATGGAGGGG
>CAZONY010000165.1:0-3131 GCA_964581215.1 uncultured Chitinophagaceae bacterium
GGGAAACGCCGAGGGTTTCCCGAGTCGACGGCCGTCGCATCCTGCTCTGGCAGACTTGATCCACAGTCTGCGAGCGCGTCTGCGGCGTCGCGGTGCAGGCGGCGATCGTTCGTCAGGGCTTTGGCACCAATTCGACCACCTGCCGCTGGGCCTCGAGCCGCGGCTTCAGGGTCGCGTAGTCCAGTTGCTGCACGTCTTGTTTCTCCACCGCGATCAAGGCCGCGGCGATGCCGGCACTGTGGCCGATCACCATCCAGGCCGGCTCCACCCGGATCGAGCTGAAGGCAACGTGGGTCGCCGATAGCGCCACCGGAACCAGCAGATTGACGCATTCCTCGGCCCGCGGCGTGATCGCCCGGAAGGGGATCTGGTACGCCGGCCCGCGATGCACCTCCGGAAGCCGCCGCGGAAAGATCGTTCCCTCGTTGATCACCTCGCCCGCGCCGCGGGCGACTCGCTGGCAGTCATGGGAGTCGATGGGAAAGGACACCACCGCGATCGGGTCGTCCTTGGCCGGCGATTCCAGGATGTCCGCCTGGGTCATGACGTAGGCCCCGCGCATCCGCCTCCCCTCCCGCACGTACAGCTGCGGCGACCAGTGCCCCGTGTCCGTGAATTCATCCTTGCACAGGCCGTATGCGGCCAGCGTGTCGCGGAGGTGCTGCGGAACGGCGGGATCGGTCGTCAGAAACTGGTACATCTCCAGCGTGTATTGCCGATGCGCTTCCCAGATCCTCGCCCGCTCCTGCGGGTCGGCTTCGCACCAGCCGTTCCCGCCGCCGATGAGCCCCAGCGAAAACTGCCTGCCGATTCCGTTGTTCGCGTCGGCCTTGTCGCCGGGAAGGGCGTACAGATCCCAGAGCAGGGTCGGCTTTTTCTCCTGCGCGAAGTACCGCCGCACGACCTCGAAGCGGGCGGGGTCATAGGCCTCGGGTTTCGGGAAGGGGACGCGATTGTCCACCTTCTTGGTGAGGCAGAGGCGAAAGCTGTACGTCATCACGTTGCGGTCCCCCTCGGCGTCCGCCCCGGCGTCCCGGGCCGTGACGAGCGGGAGGAGATGGCCGTCGGCGTCCAGGCCAGAGATCGCCATCGGCGGCTTGGGATACTGCTTGCCGGCCAGTGACTCGCCATGCTCCCCGCGGCCTTCCCGGCCGAGTGCCCATGTCACTCCGGCGGCAGCCATCAGATCCCCTTCATAGGTCGCGTCGATGAACGTGCGCGCCGAGAACGCTCCGCCGGCGACCGTGGAGAGCGACGTGATTCGGGGGCCGTCCTTCTCCACGCGGGCTATCACCTGGCCCGTCAGCACCGGCACCTTGGCCTCGTCGAGCATCGCCCGCGTGACGCGGGCCGCCACGTGCGGTTCGTACGTCCAGGGCTTCTGATCCTTCTCCGCGACCGTGTACGGCAGCCGGATGCCGCGGTCGCGGTAGTCGGCCTCGATGCGTTGGTGAAACTCCTCGAACAGGCCGCGCAAGGCCGTGCGGTCCATCTGGTTGGAATCGCTGAACGCCAGACCGCCGGTGTTGACCCCGCCGACGTGGCCGGTCGGTTCCAGGACCAGCACCGTCGCCCCCTCTCGCGCCGCGCCGATCGCCGCGCACACGCCTGCGGGCGTGGTCCCGTACACGATCACGTGGATCTCGCCCGGCGGGGCCTCCCCCGCCCAGCCTCCCCCGGCCATCACGGCCCACAGGGCCACCGCCCGGATCATCGTTCGCCACGCGTCCGTCATCGCTCGCTCCCTGGAACCAGCGTATGCGTCGCTGGTCTATAGAGTATGATCAAATGTCGCATGACATCGCTCGGCAAAGCCATCGTCGCGCTGGTCATCGCGGCATCGTGCCTGACGGCCGCCGCCGGCGACCGCCTCAGCTACAACCGCGACATCCGGCCGATCCTGTCGGACGCCTGCTTCGGCTGCCACGGGCCCGACGATCAGGACCGTAAGGCGGGCCTGCGGCTCGACGTGCCGCAGCCGGAGTCGCCATCGACCGACTCGGGACTCCGGGCGATCGTGCGGGGCAAGCCCGACGAAAGCCAGGTCGTCGCACGGATCTTCTCGGACGACCCCGACGTGGTCATGCCGCCGCCGGAGAGCCACAAGACGCTCTCCGCCGAGCAGAAGGAGAGACTCCGGACTTGGATCGCCGCAGGAGCGGCCTACGAGCCGCACTGGGCGTATCTCGCCCCCGTGCGGCCCGAGGTGCCGGCCGTGAGCGACGCGGGCTGGCCAAGGAACCCCATCGACCGTTTCATTCTCGCCCGCCTGGAGAGCGAAGGCCTCTCGCCCGCGCCCGAGGCCGATCGCTCCACACTGATCCGCCGCCTTTCGCTCGACCTCACGGGCCTGCCGCCGACGCGGGCCGAGGCGGAAGCTTTCCTCGCCGACACGTCCCCCGATGCCCATGAGAAACTCGTCGATCGCCTTCTCGCCTCACCCCATTACGGCGAACGGATGGCCATCGACTGGCTCGACGCGGCCCGCTACGCCGACACCAACGGCTTTCAGGTCGATCGCGACCGGGAGAACTGGCCGTGGCGCGACTGGGTGATCGAGGCCTTCAACGCCAACATGCCGTTCGATCAGTTCACGATCCATCAGCTCGCCGGCGATCTGCTCCCGAACCCCACCCGCGCGCAGCGGGTCGCCACGGGCTTCCACCGCAACCACATGCTCAACGAAGAGGGGGCCATCATCGCCGAGGAGTTTCTCGCCGAATTGACGGGCGACCGCGTGGAGACGACGGCCACCGTCTGGCTCGGGCAGACGTTCAATTGCTGCCGCTGCCATAACCACAAGTTCGACCCGCTCACACAGGCCGACTTTTATTCGCTCAAAGCCTTCTTCCACAACGTGAACGAGTCGGGCATCGGCAATTACTCGGCTCATGTCCGCGTCAACGCCCCGCCATTCCTGAAAATCCCAACGCCCGACCAGGAGGCGACGCTCGCCGACCTCGCGGCAGGGGTCGCCGCCGCCGAGCGAAATCTGGAGGCAGCCAAGGCGGAACGGACGGGGGGCGGGGATAAGGCGGCGCCGGGCGACGCCCCCGCTCCCGCGGCGGCCGCTCCCGATGCCGTCGCGGTCGCGGAACAGGAACTCCAGCGGGCACGGCAGGCTCATGGCG
>CAZONY010000165.1:3141-5716 GCA_964581215.1 uncultured Chitinophagaceae bacterium
GATCCCCACCCCCCTCGTGATGGAGGAGCTGCCCACGCCGCGTCAGACGTTCATCCTCAACCGCGGCAGCTACATGACTCCCGGCGAGCAGGTCTCCGCCGCCACGCCCGGCGTCCTCCCGCCGATGGACGCCGACCTGCCGCGGAACCGGCTCGGGCTCGCGGCATGGCTCGTGTCTCCGGACAACCCGCTCACGGCCCGCGTGACGGTGAATCGCCACTGGCAGGCGCTCTTCGGCACGGGGCTCGTGGCCACGACGGAGGACTTCGGCTCGCAGGGGGCCCCGCCGAGTCATCCCGAACTCCTCGATTGGCTGGCCGTCGAGTTCCGCGAGTCGGGCTGGGACATCAAGCGTCTCATCAGGCTGGTCGTGACGAGCGCGACCTACCGGCAGCAGTCAGCGCTCCCTCCGGGCCTGGAGCAGCGCGACCCGCAGAACCGGCTCCTGGCCCGCGGCCCGCGGTTCCGGCTGCAGGCGGAGTTTGTCCGCGACCAGTCCCTGGCCGCGGCCGGCCTGCTCGTGCCGCGGATCGGCGGGCCGTCGGTGAAGCCCTACCACCCGCCGGGGCTCTACGAGCAGGTCGTCAATCAGAAGGACAACCCCAAGGCCACCTACGAGCAGGGCACCGGCCCCGACCTCCACCGCCGCAGCCTCTACACCTATTGGAAGCGGTCGGTGCCGCATCCCGCGATGCTGGCCTTCGACATGCCCTTCCGGGAAACCTGCTCCGTGAAGCGGTCGCGGACGAACACGCCGATGCAGGCCCTCACGCTCATGAACGATCCGACGTTCGTGGAGGCGTCGAAGTTTCTCGCCGTGCGGATGATCCGCGAAGGCGGGAGCGAGGTCGCCGACCAGATCGCCCACGGGTTCTGGCTCGTGCTGGCCCGTCCCCCGGGGCCGCAGGAACTGGACGTGATGCAGAAGGCCCTGGCACGATTCCGTGAGGGATATGCCGCGGCTCCAGAGGCTGCCCAAGCATTGCTGGAGGTCGGCGATGCTCCAGACGATGAATTCTTCAAGGATCCCGCGCTCGCCGGCGACCTCGCCGCCTACACCCTCCTGGCCAATCTCCTACTCTGCCGCGACGAAGCGGTGATGAGAAACTGAACATCGTGCTCGATCATCCTCTCCAGCGTGCGATCGCCCGTCGCCAGTTTCTCGGCGGCTCGTGCGCGGGCGTGGGCACGGCCGCCCTCGCCGCGCTGCTGGGCTCCCGGGCTGAGGGGGCGGCCGGCCTGCCCGGCTTCCCGAACTTCGCCCCCCGGGCCCGCCGCGTGATCTGGCTCACGCAGGCCGGCGCCCCGTCGCAGGTCGATCTCTTCGACCATAAGCCGCACCTCAAGGACCAATTCGACAAGGACATGCCCGCATCGGTTCGTCAGGGCCAGCGGCTCACCGGGTTCACGAGCGGCCAGGGCCGGCTCCCCGTGGCACCCTCGATCTTCGCGTTCAAACAGCACGGCCAGAGTGGCCTCTGGTTGAGCGAGCTCCTGCCGCACACCGGCGGGATCGCCGACGACATCTGCGTGATCAAGTCGCTGCATACCGAGGCGATCAACCACGACCCCGCGATGACGATGCTCCAGACCGGCCATCAGATCGCCGGCCGCCCGTCCCTGGGGGCGTGGGTTTCGTACGGTCTCGGCGATGAGAATGCCAACCTGCCGGCGTTCGTGGTGATGATCTCGCGGCCCACCGGCCCGACCAACGCCCAGCCACTCCACGAGCGGATGTGGGGCGCGGGCTTCCTGCCCACGAGGCACCAGGGGGTGCGATTCAGCCCGGGCCGCGATCCCGTGCTTTATCTCTCCGACCCGCCGGGTGTGTCCCGCGAGCGGCGGCGGGAATTTTTGGACACCCTCGGGGCACTCAACCGGGACACGATCGACGCCTACCACGATCCTGAGACGGCGGCCCGGATCGACCAGTTCGAGATGGCCTTCCGGATGCAGGCCGCGGTGCCCGAACTGGCCGACCTCTCGACCGAGCCGGCGCACGTGTTCGAACGCTACGGCCCCGAGTCGAAGAAGCCGGGGAGCTACGCCGCCAACTGCATCCTCGCCCGGCGGCTCGTCGAGCGGGGCGTGCGGTTCGTGCAGCTCTACCATCGCGGCTGGGACCAGCACGACAACTGCCCGGCGGGGGTCCGGACGCAGTGCTACGACACCGACCAGCCATCGGCCGCGCTCGTGAGCGACCTCAAGGAGCGGGGCCTCTTGGACGACACGCTCGTCGTCTGGGGAGGCGAATTCGGCCGCACGGTGTTTTCGCAGGGCACGCTCACGGCCACCAACTACGGCCGCGACCACCATCCGCGGTGCTTCACGATATGGATGGCCGGCGCCGGCGTGAAGCGGGGCATCGTCCACGGCGAGACCGACGACTACTCCTACAACGTGGTCAAGGATCCGGTGCACATCCACGATCTCAACGCCACGACGCTGCACCTGCTCGGCATCGACCACACGAAGCTCACCTACCGCTTCGCGGGCCGCGACTACCGGCTGACCGACGTGCACGGCAACGTGGTCAGACAGATCCTCACCTGATGCCGGCGCCCGAGGCCGGGGG
>CAZONY010000166.1:0-3213 GCA_964581215.1 uncultured Chitinophagaceae bacterium
CGTGCTGCACGGCGGGCGGATGACGGCCTTCGACGGGATCGAGTTCAACGACTCACTGCGGTGGATCGACGTCGCCAACGACGTGGCGTTCCTGGCGATGGATTTTCGGGCCCGCGGCCGGCCCGATTTCGCGGCCCGCCTGCTGAACGCCTGGATGGAGGCCGCCGACGACCATGCCGCCGCGGCGGTGCTCCCCTTGTATATGGTCTACCGGGCGATCGTCCGGGCGGCCGTGGCGGCGATCCGCCGGCGACAGTGTGCGGATGCGGGAGACACGTCGGCGGCCGCCGCGGCGACCGCCGACGTCGATCGATACCTCGACCTCGCCGAGCAGCTGACGGCCCCGGCGCCCCCACGGCTCTTCGTCACCACCGGCGTGTCCGGCACCGGCAAGACGACGCTCGCCGGACGGATCGTCGATGCCTGCGGGGCCGTCCGCCTCCGCAGCGACGTGGAGCGCAAGCGGCTGGCCGGCATGGCCGCCACGGAGCGGCCGGCCGACGACGGCCACGCCGCCCATCTTTATGCGGCCGCGATGACCGGCCGCGTCTATGCCCGACTGGCCGCCGTGGCGGCGACCGTCCTCCGCGCCGGGACGAGCGTCGTGATCGACGCCACCTGCAATGCCCGGGCCCAGCGTGACGGGCTTGCCGCCGTCGGCCGCGACGCGGGAGTTCCGATCGTCTGGCTGGAGCTCGACGTGCCGGCCGAGTTCGTGCTCGCCCGCGTGGCTGCGCGTCAGGCTGCGGGCACCGACGCGTCGGATGCGTCGATCGACGTCGTGCGGGCGCAGCTCGCCGGCCGCCAGCCGATCACGCCCGAGGAGGTGGCGGCCACGCCCGGGGCGCGGCTGGTGCACGTCACGCCCTGGGACGCCGAAGACCCCGGCTTCGTGCGGCGGATCACGACGTGAGGCGGGCCCCGGCCAACGCGCGCCGCGTGGCCCACCGGCGGTAGCCAAACATGAAGAGCAGGTTGGGGCGGGAAAACAGCAACCGCGTCACGAGGCCCCAACCGCCGGGCTTGTGCTCATACTCGATGTGCTCGCGGATCTCCGTCGTGGAAGCGGAGATGGGCACGAACGTGTGCGTGTGCTCCCAGCGTCGGGCCGGGCCCTCCGTCTGGACGTCGGTGAACCCGCGATCGGACACATTCCTGTGCACCGCGGTCCAGCGGAGGGGCAGGGGGCCGACCCACAGCGTGAACTTCGACACCGACCCCTCGGCCAGCGGTTCGATCGAGTGCAGCTGCACGATCGTGGGGGGGGGCGTGAGCCGCCGCAGGGCGCTGGTGTCGTGATGGAAGTCCCGCACCGCGGAGAGCGGCGCAGCGACGGTGAAGGAGTAGTCGAAGACGGGCATCGCGAGGTATTGTAGTCGGGATGAGCGATTCGCCACTGCTTCAGCCCTTCGATCTCCACGGATTGTCGCTGCCCAATCGTGTCGTCATGGCGCCGCTCACGCGGTCACGGGCCGGGGCCGAACGCATTCCCCATGCGCTGATGGCCGAGTACTACGTGCAGCGGAGCAGCGCCGGGCTCATCATCTCGGAGGCCACGACGATCTCCCCCGAGGCCAACGGCTGGCCGGATTCGCCCGGCATCTACACCCCTGCCATGGTGGCGGGCTGGAAGGGCGTGACGCAGGCGGTGCACGACGCCGGCGGAAGGATCTTCCTGCAGCTGTGGCACATGGGCCGGGCCTCGCACAGCGCGTTCCACGGCGGCAGCCTGCCGGTCGCCCCGTCCCCGATCGCGATCAAAGGCGACGGCATCCGCACCCCTGCCGGCAAGCAGCCCTACGAGACGCCGCGACCGCTCGACACCGCCGAGATTCCGCGGGTCGTCGACGACTACCGCCGGGCGGCCGCCCGGGCCCAGGAGGCGGGATTCGACGGCGTCGAAATCCACGGGGCCAATGGCTATCTCGTCGATCAATTTCTGCAGTCGAAGACGAACCATCGCACCGACGCCTACGGCGGCAGCGTGATCAATCGCTGCCGGTTCCTGCGCGACGTGGTGGAGGCGGTGACGGGCGTGTGGCCGTCCGACCGCGTGGGTGTGCGGCTTTCGCCCAACGGCTCGTTCAACGACATGGGATCGCCCGACTATCGCGACCAGTTCACCGCCGCGGCGCGGGCGCTCGACCCCTTCGGCCTGGCCTATCTCCACGTCGTGGACGGCCTCGGATTCGGATTCCACGAACTCGGCGATCCCATGACGCTCGCCGAGTTTCGGCAGGTGTTTCGCGGCACGCTCATCGGCAATTGTGGCTACACCCGCGAGACGGCCGAGGCCGCCATCGCCGCGGGGGCGGCCGACCTGATCGCTTTCGGCCGGCCGTACATCAGCAACCCCGACCTCGTCGAACGGTTCACCCATGGCTGGCCGCTGGCCGCACCGGCCAGGATGGCCGACTGGTACGCGCCGCAGGGTGCCCGCGGCTACACGGACTTTCCTCCGCATCAGGCCACCTGACGCGGCTTTTCCTCCGTCGAGCAGCACGATGAACGGCACCGCCCGACCGCGGCTGCTCCCCGCCGACCTGCCTGTCGCCGCCGTGCTCGCCGAGGCCGTGGCGGCCTCCCGGACCGGTGCAGCGGTCGTCACCGCGCCCCCCGGCTCCGGCAAGACGATGCTCGTGCCCGCCGCCGTGCTCGATGACCTGCCGCCCGACAGGAGCGTCGTGCTGCTGCAGCCGCGCCGGCTGGCGGCGCGATCGGTCGCCCACCAGATCGCCCGACTTCGCGGCGGCGAGGTCGGCGGCGAGGTCGGCTACCAGGTGCGCTTCGATGCCCGGACGAGCCGCACGACGAGGCTCTTCGTCGAGACCACCGGGATCATGCTGCGGCGCCTGCTCACCGACATCTCGCTCGCCGAAATCGGGGCGGTGGTACTCGACGAGTTTCACGAGCGTTCGGTGGAGATGGACCTCGTCCTCGGCCTGCTCGTGCGCCTGCGGCAGACCGTGCGGCCCGATCTGCGGGTGATCGTGATGAGCGCCACGCTCGCCGCCGAACCGGTCGCCCGCCTGCTCGGCGACAAGGATGGCCCGTGCCCTGTCGTCACCGCCGACGGCCGGCTGCATCCCGTGGACGTCCGGTACCAGAAGCGGGGCGACCAGCGGCCCTTGCCCGAGCGGGTGGCCGCCGCCGTGCTGGAGGCCCTCAAGGCCGACGACGGCCATGTGCTCGTCTTCCTGCCGGGCGTCGGCG
>CAZONY010000166.1:3223-5690 GCA_964581215.1 uncultured Chitinophagaceae bacterium
GATCCTGCAGTGCGAGCGACTGCTCGCCGAGAATGCCGGTCGCCAGGGACATGCCCTGCTCACGCTGTTCGGCGATCTGCCGCCCGAGCAGCAGGATCGCGTGCTCGACGACGTCGGTCGTCGGAAGATCATCCTCGCGACGAACGTCGCCGAAACCTCGCTCACGATCCCGGGCGTCACGGCCGTGGTCGATGCGGGGCTCGTTCGGCAGATGCGGGTGTCGCCGGCGACGGGCCTGCCGCGACTCGAGCTCATTCCGATCTCGCAGGCCTCGGCCGAGCAGCGGGCGGGCAGGGCCGGGCGGACGGGGCCCGGCGGATGCTGGCGGCTGTGGGACGAAGCCGCGCACCACGTGCGGCCCGCCGCCGACACGCCGGAGGTGCTGCGGGGCGACCTGGCCGGGCCGCTCCTTCACCTGCTCGTGCTCGGCGAGCAGGGGGCGTTTCCCTGGCTCGACGAGCCGGCGGCCGATGCGGTGGCGAACGCCATGACCCTCCTACACCGGCTCGGCGCAGTCGCAGCCGCGGACACCCGCCAACCGTCGGCCACGGTCGCCGTCAGCGCCCTCGGCCACGAGCTGTCACGACTTCCGGCCCACCCTCGACTGGCCCGCCTGCTCCTCGCCGGCGCCCGTCACGGCGTGCTCCGCGAGACGTCGATTGCCGCCGCGATGCTCTCGGAGCGCGACCCTTTCCGCATCGGCCAGCATTCCGGCCGTGGGCCGCGGGACCGGATGACCGTGCGGACGCGAAGCGACGTGGTCGATCGCGTGATCGCCCTCCAGGCCTTTCATGCCGGCACGCCGCTGGCCGACGCCGATCTCGAACTCCACCCCGGCGGTGCCCAGGCGGTGCTGCGGGCTGCCGAACAGCTCTACCGACTCGTCGAGGCCGATCTCGCGCCACGGGCGGCCGACCCGGCGACCGCGCTCATGCAGGCGCTCTGGGAGGCGTTTCCCGATCGACTGGCAAAGCTCCGGCCGGGAAGCGGCGACCGCGCGACGATGGTGGGCGGCCGGGGCGTCCGCCTCGATGGCGGCTCGCGCGTGCGGCAGGAGCCGTTTCTGCTGGCGATCGACCTCTCCGACGAGCGCGGCGAAGCGCGGGTGCGACAGGCGTCGGCCGTGGACATGGGCTGGCTCGAGGCGGAGCCGCTGGCCTCCACGAGCCTCGCGGCCTCGAACATGCGGACCACGGACGAGCTGGTTTTTTCGCCGTCGCGTCGGCAGGTGGAGGCCCGCCATCGCACGTTCTGGGACGATCTGCTCCTGGAGGAGGCGCCGATCGCCATCGCCGACCGGGTAGCCGCGGCGGCCCTGCTGGCCCGCGAGGCCGCTCTCCAGATCGACCGCCTGGCGCCCGCCGCCGAGTCCGCGGCGGGCTCGTTCTTCGCCCGTGTCGGCTGGCTGGCCGGCGCGCTGCCCGACCTCGGCCTTCCGAGGCTCGACGCCGCCGCCGTGACCGCGCTGCTGCCGGAGATCTGCATGGGGCTCACGTCGCTCGACGACATCCCCAAGGCCGACTGGCTCTCACGGTTTCAGGCGGTCGTCGGCTACGACCGACTCGCCGAGATCGACCGGCTGGCGCCGCGGGAGATCGATCTGCCCAACGGCAAACGCCATGCGGTGCACTACGCGGCGGGGCAGCAGCCCATGGTGGCCATTCGCATCCAGGAGCTGTTCGGCATCGGGGAGACGCCGCGCATCGCCGGCGGCCGCGTACCCCTGCTCCTCCATCTGCTCGGCCCCAACCATCGCCCCCAGCAGGTCACGAGCGACCTGGCCAGCTTCTGGAAGAACACCTATCCGGAGGTGAAGAAGGAGCTCCGGCGGCGGTATCCGAAACACGCCTGGCCCGACGACCCCCTGGCCGCCAAGGCCCCCCGCTGAGCACCGTCCGGCGAAGGCGCCGAAACCGTTCCTGCCCTCGACCCGCCCCCGGCGTGCTCCGGTTGGAAAGGTTGTTCCGATTGCGAAGGGTGCGGACTTCGGGCTGCGGCTTTCCGCCGACACTGCCGATGAAGCAAGGCCGGTTCCCTTTCCCGATGGAGTCAACAAAAGTCATGTCTCGCCTTGCCGTCCTGTTCGCGGTTCTGGTCGCCCTGTCCCTCCCCTCGGTCATCCGTGCCGAAGCCACGGCTCCGGCCCCGACGCCGGCCGTCGCGGCCGCCAGCGAGGCCGCAGCTGCTGAAGCCGCGCCGAAGGCCCCGATCCAGCAGCGGGCCGCCCGTCCCGCCACGCGATCCGTGCAGCCCGCCCGCCGCGGCCCGGTCTCCAAGCTGGTCGAACTCGAGCGCCGCAAGAACGAGTGGCTGCGCGAGACGTTCCTCAACCGGTAGTCACGAGGCCGCCTCTCCGGTGGCACCACTCTCCAGCCAGCTGGTCGCGACTGCAGGATTCCTGCCGAGGGCTTCGGCATGACTCCCGCGGCGACCCGCTGGCTGGAAGCGTTTCGTGACTTCGTCGGCG
>CAZONY010000167.1:0-5671 GCA_964581215.1 uncultured Chitinophagaceae bacterium
CACTCGGGATTGACGATGTAGCATCTCATTGTGATGAAGTCCTTAACTGCCGAACTTGTATTTCTCTGGTTCTCGATAATCCCGCTCGGTTTCTTGGTAACCTTCCGCACTGTAGGGGGGCTGAGGAGTGCAAGTCAATTCCGGAGCCGGAGTTAGGTCGATCAGACGCCGGACGAAATTGCGTCTTATCACGTAGACGGTCGTGATAATCCCGGACCACAAAGGCGGTCGGCCGGACTCCGAATCAGTGGGCCGCCGCGGTTGAGCACGTGGGCATAGATCATCGTTGTGCGCACGTCAGAATGCCCCAGCAACTCCTGGACGGTGCGGATGTCGTGGCCCGCCTCCAACAGATGGGTCGCGAACGAGTGCCGTAGCGTGTGGCAGGTCACCCGCTTTGGGAGCCGAGACTGCCGGGCAGCATCCCGAACCGCCCGCTGTATCGTGCTCTCGTGAACGTGGTGGCGATAGTGACGGCCGGCGGCACGGTCAAAGTAGTCTCGTGCCGCCGGGAAGACCCATTGCCACGCCCAGTCGGTCTGAAAAGACGGATACTTCCGCTCCAGCGCCGTCGGAAGCCGCACGCGACCGGCTCCGCGAGTTACCGCCCGAGCATGCTCCGCCCTCCAGCGATCGAGCGAGCGGGAGAGCACCGGCACAAGGCATTCCGGCAGAACGCCGATGCGGTCTTTATTGCCCTTAGCCTCACGAATCACAATCTGGTGGCGGCTTACGTCGAGATCCTTGACCCGAAGATGAAGCGCCTCCGTGAGCCGAAGGCCGGCGCCGTAGAGCAGGGTTGCGATCGTTGCCGGCTCACCAGCCAGCGCGGCGAGCAACCTCGCGACTTCGTCCGGCGTGAGAACGGATGGCAGACGCTTCGGCTTACGAGCCCTGATCACGTCACCAAGCCGATCGAGCGGCGCGTGAAGAACAGAGTCGTACAAGAACAGGAGTGCCGCAAGAGCCTGGTTCTGAGTCGATGCAGCGACGTGGCGCTCGACGGCCAGGCTCGTCAGGAAGTCGTTGACGGCAGGTTCTCGCAATGAGTCGGGGTGCCGTTTGCCGTGAAACAGGATGAACCGTCGAATCCAAGAGACATAGGCCCGCTCCGTACTGCGGGCGAGATGCACGGCCCGAGCCGCCATGCGCACGCGGTCGAGGAGTTTCGGGCGATCGGCGATCCGTTCTGCCGCGGGCAGCGTTCCCGTTTCATGCTCGACATGATCGAATACTCGGGTGGGATTGTGGGGCGGTCGCACGGCTAAGCTCCTTGAGTGAACATACGAACACTCACATCCTAGCGACTCTCGGGCTCGGCTGCATACCCTGCGACTCCGGCATCATCGACACCGCGGCTCAGGGCCTCCATCCACAGGCCGGTTGCGCCACCAGTTGGCAAGCACCGACGCGGAGGTGTTCATGAGCGGCCCGAAGATGATCGGGGCGAGGCCGACCGTAGCCACCTTGCCGAGCGCGGCGGCGAGGCCGGACGCCAGCCCGCAGTTCTGCATGCCCACCTCGATGGCCACGGTGCGGGCGGTGAGGCGGCTCTGACCGAGCACCCGAGCGGCAAAGTAACCGAGCAGGTAGCCGCCGAGGTTATGCACGAGGCAGGCGACGAACAGGGGCGGCCCGATCTTCAGGAGATTGTCGCGACCGACCGCGACGGTGAGCACGGTCATCGCGACGATGCCCGTCATCGAGAAGGCCGGCAGGGCGGGCTCGATCCAGCGTCGCCGCTCCGGGGCCAGGTGGTGGAAGGCCAGGCCCAGCAGGATCGGCACGAGCACCATCTGCGCGATGTCGAGCATCATGGCCGGCGCATCGATCGCGATCATCTCGCCGGCGAGCCGCTGCATCAGGAGCGGCGTGAGCAACGGCGAGAGCAGCGACGCCAGCGCCGTGATCGTTACCGACAGCGGCACGTTCGCCCGGGCGATATAGCTCATCACGTTGGAGGCGAGCCCCGACGGGGCCACGCCCACGAGCACGATCCCGGCCGCCACCTCGGGGGGAAAGCGGAACGCAGTCGCCACCGTGTACCCCAGCAGCGGCATGATCGTGAACTGGCAGACGAGCCCCACCGCCACGGCCACCGGCATCCGCAGCACCCCGGCGAAATCGCCGGCGCTCAACGTGGCCCCCATGCAGAACATGATCAGCATGAGGAGCGGCTTGAAGAGCGAAGTGAACCGGAAGTCGCCCACGCCGATGAACCACTCCGGGAACGCGAGACCGGTGGCCACGGCCGCGAGGATCGAGAGCGTGAACGTCCAGACGCGAAGCGACGGCAGTCGGACGCTCGCCACCGCGAGGATGATGAACACGGCGGCCACCGCAGGGCCCAGCCACGGCCGAGGGAGCGCCGCGGGGGCGCCGGTCGCAGCCCCCGCGGCGGCGTCGAGCCGGGCGATCTCACCGGGGGCGAGCGCCACCTGGGTTTCGTCGCCGAACCCACGAACTGACACCATCCGCGGCGCGTCACCGAGATTGGCCACCACGAACCGCTTCGCGCCGTCACGCTCCAGGGCGAGGCCCACGACCGCCGCGGGATCGCTCGTGGTGACCGGCCGCACGACGCCGCCGGCGAAGTCGCCGACGTCGCGCAGCACGTCATAGATGGGGTAGACCTCGCCCACTTCCATGATTCCCTTCGGGCCGACCGTCTCGAAGTAGGTGATCCGGCTCGCGCCCGCCACGGCAAGCGACGCGATGCTGCCGAGCGTCCAGCCACCGGCGAACGCGGAGGGCTGCCGCGGATCCACGTCGGACGGCAACTGGCCCGGCAGCGGCGGCTGCGTCACCGCTTGTACCCGCAGCGTCACGGGACTGACGATGATCGGCACGTCGCCCAGAAACGTCCGCGCCGTCCGCACCGTCTCCGCCTGGATCGGCAGCGTTTCCACGATCGAAGCCTCGTCGAACGCATGGACCTGCGGATTCATGCCGTACGACACAACGCCCATCCCCGTCCGGCCGGGCCGGTTGCGGTTGAGCTCCGTGAAGTTCGTGTCACGGCCGACGCCGACGAGGGCGCCGGGAACGAGGGGCGCAAGCTCGGCGTGGGCCCGGGCGAACGTCGCGTCGGCGGCGGCGATCACCAACCAGGCGACGACCGGCGGCCGCACCGTTCGGCTCGCCGCCGCGACCGCCTCGAGGCCCGCATCGACATCGGTGCCGAGGTGGAGGCCCACGATGAGCGACGTGCCGATCGCCCGCGCCAGTTCGGTCGCCGCGTGCAGTTGCACGGCGCAGCGCCCGTCTGCCGGCTTGAGGTCCACCCGCAGGTGATCGAGGTGCAGGGCCGCGAGGCGGGCGATGTCGTCGGCGGAGAGATCCTCCCCGCAGTCGGCCACCCGCACGCCGATGCCCGGCAGCGGGCGTGACTCGGCGCCGACCTCGAGCACGACGGGCCGTTCTACGACGGCCTCGACCGCCGCGGGCGCGGGCATCTCCCCGTCGAGGGAAAGCGTGATCCGTTGCCGCACCTTCGTGCCCGCGGCCACCGCCACGGGCCGCGGCCGGTCCAGCGGCGTGCAGTAGGTCTTGAACGAGGCGTCGGTCCAGTTCCGCTGGTCCTCCATCTCGAACACGCCCCCCTCGAACGCCAGGCTCGCCCAGCGACCGGGGGCGAACTCATGGGCCACCGCGCGGAGATCCCGCGCCGGCTGGTGCGGCGCGATCCGCTCCGGAAACTGCCCCTCCTCCGTCGCGCCATCGGTGTGCTCGAGCCGCCACGGCCTTCCCGCGGCCGTCTCGCCGTGCAGCACGCAGAAGCCGATCCGATTGCGCTCGAAGTCGGAAAGCGCCTCGCCCTCGAACGTGTACTCGAGCGACCCGTCGGGCGCGCCGACGAGCGTGCCGCGCCACGAGAAATCGACCTCCCGCTCCCGGCAGCGGACGTCGAAGACAAGCGTGAAACCGTCGGCCTGGCGGTCGAGTTCCACGATCCGCACCTCTGGTGGCACGGTGCCCCAGAACCGGTTCCGTACCGGCGCGCTGATGCCCCGCAGCACCTCATCGGGGCCGACGCGGAGATGCCGCAGGAAGGCGAGGTCGGGCTCGAAGACGAGCGTGAGCGGCCCGGCGCGGAGCGGGATCGGCTCCGTGGCATATGCGGCCGTGCCACCCCAGAGCGCGACGACCACTGCCGCGCGGATCGCGATTCGCATCATGCCATCGCTCCCCGGCCGCGCGGCACGTCGCTGCCGATCGTGTCGGCCCACTTGTCGAGGAATTCGGGGCGGTCGAAGAGTTCGGGATTGAGCACGCCCCCAGGGCGGCGGCCGAGCGCGAGGTCGAGCATCGACTGGCAGGCGGTGCGGCCGATGTCGCGGAAGAGCTCGTGCGTCCAGCCGATCGAGTGCGGCGCGAGCAGGAGGTTGTCGAGCCCCGCGAAGCGGTCGCGGTCGACGACCGGCTCGACGGCGAAGCAGTCGAGCGCGGCGCCGGCGATGCGACGCTCCCGCAGGGCGGCCAGCAGGGCCTCCTCGTCCACGATCCCGCCGCGGGCGAGGTTGAGCAGGTAGGCCGTGGGCTTCATGCGGGCGATCTCCGCGGCCCCGACGAGGCCGCGGGTCTCGTCGGTGAGCGGGCAGTTGACCGACACGAAGTCGGCCGTTTCCAAAAGCTCGTGGAGCCCCGTCACCCGGCCCCCGGCGTCGGCGATCGCTTCCGGTGCGACGAACGGGTCGAACACGACCGGCTCCCGCATGCGAAAGCCCGCCACCATCGGCACGAGCGTGCGACCGATGCCGCCAAAGCCGATGATGCCGAGCGTCCGATCCCGGAGTTCGCTTCCCATGAACGCCGAGCGGTCGTCCCAGCGGCCCTCCCGCACGAGGCGATCCTTGGCCGCGACATGGTGCGTGAGCGCGAGCAGCCAGCCCACCGTCGCCTCGGCCATCGAGTGGTTGACCGCGCCGGCGGTGATCATCGCGAGGACGTTGGCCGCGGTGCAGGCGGCCACGTCCACGCTGTCGTAGCCCACGCCGAACCTCCCCACCGCGAGGAGCGAGTCGCTCCCGGCGAGCGACGCCCGCGTCACCCGCGGCGACAGCACGATCACGCCGTGCGCCTCGCGGAGCTGGCGGGCCGAGATCTCGGGCTCGTGGTGGTCGAAGCGGCTCACCTTCATGTGCGGATGCCCGGCGAACGTGCCGAGGCCGAAGTCGGCGTACCGCGGGCTGCCGTCGGCGTCGTAGAAGTCGGCCGTCAGCGCCACCCGGAACGGGTGCCGTTGGAGCAGGGTCACGATGGTGCCTTCCAGGGATCGCCTGCGGGCGTCACGCACCGTTCATCCACCACGATCCGCTCCGGCATCGCCCCCGCGTAGACCCAGATCATCTCCATCGGGGCGTCGGACTCGTTCACGAAGTAGTGCACCCGGCCCCGCGGCACCATCGCGGTCGCGCAGCCGTCGAGCGAATATCGGCGGCCCTCGACGAGGCAGGTCGCCGTGCCGCTGGCGATGCAGATCGATTCGTCGAAGTCGTGCACGTGGGCCGGCAGGCGGCCGCCCGGCTGAAACCTGCCGTAGCCGCCGCTCATCTCCAGCCCCGGGAGGAGTTCGGCGTTGAAGAAATCGACGAATTCGGCGCCCGGGCCGACCGCGAACGACCGCTTCGCCGTGCGGATCCGCGTCACCCGCTCCATTCCGGGGAAGCCG
>CAZONY010000168.1:0-5635 GCA_964581215.1 uncultured Chitinophagaceae bacterium
TGATCGGAGTCGCATCCGGCAGGTGAGTGCGGCCGATCTTCACCAGGGCGGCGTGCTCCTTTTCGAGCCGGTGGAAAACCTCCCGCAGCGCCCGCACCGCGGGCAGCAGCCGGTCGTGGATCACATCGACGGCCGCGATGTGCATCGCCGTGGGGAACGTGTCGTTCGACGACTGGCCGCGGTTGACGTCGTCGTTGGGGTGCACCGGCTTCTTCGAGCCCATCACGCCGCCAGCGATCTCGATCGCCCGGTTCGAGATCACTTCGTTGGCGTTCATGTTCGACTGCGTGCCGCTGCCGGTCTGGAAGACGACGAGCGGAAAATGATCGTCGAGTTTTCCGGCGATCACCTCGTCGGCGGCCTGCACGATGAGTTTCACCGTCTCGGGCGGGAGCTGGCCGAGGTCGCCGTTGGCCAGGGCGGCCGACTTCTTCAGGATGCCGAGCGCCCGCTTGACGGCCCGGCCCCACTGGAATCGATCCACGCCGATCCGGAAATTGTCCCGGGATCGCTCGGTCTGGGCCCCCCAGTACCGGTCGGCGGGCACCTGCACCTCGCCCATGCTGTCGGACTCGGTGCGGAACTGCTGTGCTGGCATCGGTCACCTCCGACGCCCAGTGTAGCGAGGCTCAGCGAAAGATCGTGGGGCGACGGGCTTCCTGCGTGGCCGGCTGCGGCGCTGCCACCGTGGCCGGGGGCTCGCGGGTGGCCAGCGCCAGGGCGAACCAGCCGTCCTGGCTCACCGCCTGCACCGCCCGCATGCCGTCGAGCCGCGGATGGTGCACGATCCGCTCGGGCACGACGGGAATCGGCCGCTCCTTGGGAAAGATCTTGCTGAAGATCGTCCGCAGCGCGATTTCCATCCGCCCCTGGTGACCGGGCCCGCTGATCCGCACCGGCCCGTCGCGCTCGAGAAACACCTGCGGGCCCGCGATCGCCGGTCGATAGGCCACCTGCACGACGACGTCGTACCAGTTGCGTCTGCCGCTTTCGATGGCCTCGAGCGCCACCCGCACCTGGATCAGGCCGTCGTGGCACGTCACCCGGATCGGGTCGGTGGCGGCGAAGGTCACCTCGACGCCCTCGGGAAGGTCATCGGGCACCCGCGGCTCGCTGCCGAGCCTCTCGCAGACGTGGCGGGCGAGCGACTCGAGCGAGAAACGTTCGCCGGCAAGCTCCATCCGCTCGATCGCGTTGTTCACCGCGGACTCGTGCAGTTGCATGCTCATCTGCGTGTCCGTGGGAGCCCGCGGCCGGGGCGTATGGGCGGCGATCTGACCGCCGGCGGCCAGCCGAAGCCGCATCGTCGCCACCGACGACGTCGATTCCAGCGACACCGGCGTCGGCTCCAGCCCGAGCGACGCCAGCGGCACCCACGCCTTCGTCCGCACCCGCTCCGCCACCTCGACGAACTTGGGCTCGGCCTGTTCGTCGGTCTCACGGCAGGCCTGGGCCACGATCTTGTTGATGACCTCGCGATTGACGTCGGGCAGGCTGCCGTCGTGCTGGCTGCGGGCGATCTGCCGGACGAAAGACCGCATCACCGGCACCGAATCGAAGCTCGTCTGGATGCCCGCCAGCTGCGAGCTGTTGGAGGCGGTGCCGGTGGCGGGACCGAAGAGCAGCCCCTGGGCGGAGACGGTGATCGGCTTCCGCACCACGAAGCTCGACGTGCCCCGCGAGGCGAGCGAAACCACGCCCGCGTCGGTCACGCTCCGCGAGGCGATGTCGCCCTGCACCTCCAGGTGCATCGCGATCTCGTCGTGATCCGGGATGAATCTCACGACGGTCGTGCGGGTCACTGTGCGGGTGCCGCGAACCTGTCGCCCTGCGATCACCTCGTTGACCGGACCGGTCTTCACCTCCTGCTCTGGCATCAGACGCTCGACGAACTGCTGATGCACGGCGATGCGGACGTTCGGCGCGAGGTAGTGATCGGCGACCGCCCGCGCCACCGCCGCGGCCCCCGGAAGCGTGACGGCCTCGATCATGCGGGTGGTCTCCCGGATGGCGGCGGCATCGGCGGTGGCCGACGAAACCTCGTACCGCTCGAGCACGTCGAGCAGCCGCACCACGTCGGCCTCGGCACGCGCGACGAGCTGCGGCTCCCGCACCGGCTTGACGGCGGATGCTGCCGCGACCATCTCCGGCGTCGGATCGGCGAGCATCGCAGCCGCCGACCGCCAGACGGCCACCCGCCGCGACACGGCCAGCGCCGCCCGTCGCACCTCGGAGGACGCCGACCCTTCCCCGATCCGATCGGCCGCCTCCATGCCGGCGTGCACCGCTTCGCCCAGACGGATCAGGGCTGCCGCGGACGATGCGTCCCGCGGGCCGAGCGTCGCCAGCACCTCGCCCAGCGACGCCAGTGCAGCGTCCGACCAGGCGGTCACGTCGGGGTGTTCTGACGTGCCGTCCGGCGACAGGGCGGCCTGCCGCAGTTCCGCCATCAGCTTTGCCGGATGCGGCCAGCCGCTGCCCGGTCGGCGGACGTCGGGCATCTGCTGGATCGAAGCCAGCCGGTCTTCGAGTGGATCATCCGAACGGCGGGTTCGCACGGCGATCCGTTCCCCGTGCCGTAGCCGATCGATCAGCCTGCCGCCGGAACCGGCGCCGGTGCCCCGCCCCTGCGGTTTGGCGGCCGACGGAGCGACTGCATCGGCCCAGTTCACGCTATCGGGATCGGTCCAGGCCGCGCCGGGCAACGGAGCGGCGCCCAGCGACTCGGTCGGCGCGGGCGACGCGATCCGGGCCGGCTGCTGCGCCGTCGCGGGATCGGCCGGGGGCACGGGTGCCGACGGCAAGGGCTCCTCCGCCGTCAGTCGCCGCATCTGGACGCGGGTGACCAGCGACCTGAGAGAGTCAGGGGCGTTCGGAGGCGGGTCCAGGGAAGCTCCGGCTGGCGGTGGAGCCGACGCGGAAGCCGCCTGGCGGGCACTCTCCGGCGATGCCATGGACTGACCGACGGGGCGGGGCGGGGCGGCCTGCGCGACGGAGCGCCGTGCCGGATCTCCAAACCGCGATGCGTCTCCAGGCACCAGCGCCAGCCGTTCCGGCGGCGGGCCCGGCTTGACCACCGCCGGCATCGCTGCGGCAAGGGACGCGAGGTCTCCGACGGGGGTTTCATCCGTCGGCGCGGACGGCCGAGGACCGGTTGACTGGCTGGGCAGCGGCGCCGCCACCGGCACGGGCTCCTCGAGACCGAAGAACGGCTCCGGTATGGGCTCCCAGGCCCGCGGCGCGAAGATGGCGATGGCGACCAGCACCCCGCCGATGAACGAGGTGGCGACGATTCCTTTCGCCCGCGTGTCAGACATGCCCGCCCCGGCCGTCGAACGTGACCACGATGCCGTGTGGGAAGGCGGCTCGCGCCGTCGTTCCCGCACAACTCGATCGACGCGGACGACCCGAAAAATCGCTCCGTCGCGGGAAAACCGTCAGGGTTTACCAGCGTGCATCGGCAACACGTCCGGCGCGCAATCTAGGCAGACGCGGCAAGGCGGGGCGCCTCGAGGACGGCGGTCCACGCATCGACGAGGATCGTGAGGTTGGCGTTGCGGTCCACGGCGTCGAGCGCGTCGAGCGTGTGACGAAGCAACGCGGTCGCCTCCGTGGCGGCCTCGTCGGCCCCGGCTACCCATCCTGCCACGGCAGCGGCCATCGCCGCGTCGGCCGCGGTCTCGCCGGTGGTCGCCATGCGCAGCGCGGCCCGAAAGAAGTCGATCGCCGCATCGAAGACGATCCGCAGACGGGCTCGGCGGGGCGGCGCCTCTTTCCCGGCCGCTTCCACGAAGGCGATCGTCTCGCGGGCGAGTTCCACGCCGCGGAGCGGGCGTCCCGAGAGCAACGCCAGGAGCTTTTGCCGAAACTCCACCGCGTCGGGATCGAGCAGCAGGCGGGCCCGCGTCAGGCTACCGCCGGCCGCGCGGCAAACCCCGGCCAGCGTGCCGCCGTCGATCGACCCGCTCTTGGCGGCGGTTTCGCGCTGCAGGATACGCTGCAAGGCCTCCGCATCGAGCGGCCTGAACCGCACGATCTGGCACCGCGAGCGGATCGTGGGCAGCTGTCGCTCCAGCGCCGTGCCGACGAGGATGATCACCGCCCCGTCAGGCGGCTCCTCGAGCGTTTTCAGGAGGCAGTTGGCCGCCTCGTCGAGCAGGAGGTCGGCGTCGAGAATGATCGCCGCCTTGCGGATGCCGAGAGCAGGCCGCAGCTTGATCCGCCAGCAGAGGCCCTCCCGCATGCGGTGGTCGGCATCCCCCACGAACGCCTCGAGCGGGATCGAGGCGCGGTCGTCGGGCTTCTGCACCACGTCGATGTCGGGATGGCTGCCCGCCTCGGCCTGAACGCACGACGCACAGGCATCGCAGGCTACGAGATCCGGCCGGGCATCGTGGCAGAGCAGCGCCTTGGCAAGGCGGCGGGCGAAGGTGCTCTTGCCGACGCCGGGCGGGCCGATGAAGAGGTAGGAACCGGCCACGCGGCCCGCGACCGACGCCGTGGCGAATCGCTCCGCGACCGCGTCATGCCCTTCGATGCCCTGCCATGCCATGGCGACGCTGCTCCGCAGGAGTGTCAGGCGAGTTCCGGAAACCGCTCCATCAGCGCCGCACGGAGTCGCCCGCCCACCGCGTCGGGAGTACCGTCGGCATCGATGACGCGAATCCGCTCGGGCTGCCGCGCCGCCTCGGCGAGGTAGCCCGCGCGAACCCTGCTTCGATACCCGTCGCCACGATTCTCGAGCTTGTCGAGCGGCCGGTCGAGCCGGGCGGCGGAAATTTCCAGATCGACGTCGAGCAGCAGCACGAGATCGGGCGCGAGCCCGCCCGTGGCCACGCCGCCGACGTCGCGGATCATGTCGGGGGCGAGCCCTCCGGCGTGCCCCTGGTAGACGACGTTGGCCAGGAGGTAGCGATCAGACACGACCCACTCCCCGCGGCCGAGTGCGGGGGCGATGACCTCGTGCACGAGCTGCGCCCGGGCCGCCATGTAGAGGAGCATCTCCGCGGTCGGGGCCAGATGCAGGTCGTGGCGGTCGAGCAGGATCGCGCGGATCGCGTCGCCGGCCGGCGTGGAGCCCGGATCGCGGCAGGTGACGACGCGGCAGCCGCGGCTCCGCAGCCATTCCACGAGCGGAGCCATCTGCGACGACTTGCCGGAGCCGTCGATGCCGTCGAGCGAGATGAAGCGGGGAATCGGCATGCGTGGATCGGAGCGGTGACGCGCGGAAACCCGCCTTACTGGACGAGCCGCTGGATGGAGAGCGGGTCGGAAGGATCGAACGGTTGTATCCGCTTGCAGACGCTCTCCGCCATCGGGCGGCGGCCGGTGTCGAGCAGGCAGTGCACGAGCCCCTTGGCCGCCTCGAAAAATGGCTTGTTGCCGGGGAGTGCATACGGCAGCGGCCCGGGGCTGCCCGCGGCCTCGAGGGCCTTGAGGCACAGCTCGTAGGCGCGGCCGAAATGGCCGCGGGCGAGCTTGGGATCGTCCTCCTCCAGGGCAATGAGGCCGAGGTGCACATGGGCCTCGAGGAAGTCGGGGCATTCCGAGAGCAGCCACACGAGTTCGTCGCGGGCGATCTCGCTCTCCCCCGCCTCGACCATCGCCTCGACCTCGGCGATGTCGTCCCGCCGCC
>CAZONY010000169.1:0-5625 GCA_964581215.1 uncultured Chitinophagaceae bacterium
ACCGCCTGACAGGCGAGGCCACGATGATGGTGCATGACGGCCAGCGCGTGATCGAACCACCTCAGCCGACGGGCGAGTTCGACCCGATCCTGTTGCTCGGCCAGCAGCATCACCTGCCGCCGCTGCCGCTGCGTGCGGTCGATGGCCACGTTCAGGTCGTCGATCGCCTCCTGGTGGCGACCGAGAAGATGCCGCACGAAACCGCGGGTGTCGAGAAACTCGGGGGGCGGCTCGTCCTGCCCCGCCAACGCGCGGTCGATGTCCGCGAGGGCCGCGGAAAGCTCCCGCCCCGCCAGCGCCCGCATGTAGGCGCGGTGATTGAGCGCCTCGGGATCATCCTTGCCCGATACCTGGACGACCCGCTCCGCGTCGGCCAGCGCCGCGTCGGCATCGCCAGCGACGACGTGGCCCAGTGCCCGCACCCGCAGCGGCTGCGGGCTGGTCGGCGCGGCAGCCAGGGCTCTGTCGGCATCGGCGATCGCCCCCGCCGCGTCGCTGTTTTCGAGACGTAGCAGCGCCCGCATGCAGAGCAGTTCGGGATCATCGCCGAACCAGTCGATGGCCCGCGTCATATGGGCCACCGCCCCGGGCAGGTCGTCTTCGACCTCGCGAAGCGTCGCCTGCTCGAGCGACCAGACGACGACGAACTCGCGCACCATCGGGAGGATCGTCGGGCCAAACACCGCCGGCAGCAGCAGCCCCGCGATCAAGGCGACCACGACGATCCGCTTGCCGCCGCCGACGTGGCGACGGGCCGGCGTCGGCCCGCTGCCGTCGGGGGCGGCAGGGTTGAAATCGGGCGGGATCGGAAATCCGTCGCGGTCGTATCGCATGGCGGCGCCTGAGCACGGTATCCTATCCTCGCGACGGCGGCCGCCGCGAGGAGTCGAAGGCAGCCGCCGCCACGGGAGATCGCAGCATGCCGCTTTTCGAGATCGAGACCGACGGCCACATCATCATCTCATGGGCAGCCGACGAGCAGGCGGCGGAGGCCGTGGTGAGCGAGGCGTATCCCCATGAAAAAATCATGCGGCTGACCAAACGGCCCAGGGATACGTGGGTGATCTCGAAATCGGCCCTCGGGCTCGCCGACAAGCGGCACGACCCCTGCAACACGGCCCGCGAGTGCCTCTCGAAGGCGGCGGGCGACAAGCTGCACGCCATCCGCCTCTACATGCACGAAACAGGCGACGACCTCGATCGCGCCCGCAAGGTCATCGAGTCGACCATGGTGATGGGCTGGTGAGGACCGTCACTGCCGCTCGGCTCACTGCCGAAGCGGATCGGCCGACGATTCGAAACCGGCCGTCCGCACGGCGGGGTCGTTCACGGGTTCGCCGACGAGAATCGCCCGATTGGGCCGGTAACTCGACGTGCCGCCGGGACGATACCCGGGGTCAGGCCGCCTCCGGGGAGGCGGCGGCGTGGACGGAAGCGACGATGCCGGGTCGGCGGCCGGCGGCATCAAGGCCGCCGGCGGCACGGAGGGCTGGAGCGCCGTATCCCGCGCCGGCTCGAGCCGGGGCTCGATCGGAGCCGATGGCGCCGCCCCGGCGGAAAAGGCCTCGGCTGCAGGTGGCGCCGCAGCGGCGGTGAAGCGGCTGCCCGAAAAACGACTTTCGCCGACCGCGTCGTACTGGGTGCCGCTCGCCGCGGGTGGATCGCCGAATGAACCTCCGAAGCGGCTGTCCGCAACTCGCGCTGCCGGCGCGGACACCGACTCTGCCGGGATCGACGCCGACGCCATGCCGCCGGCAGGCGACTCGAACGAAGGGGCCGCGCCGGGGGCCGATGGCGGCGACGAGGGCAGCGTGGCATACGGCCCGGCCTGAGGACCGATCGCGGTCGATGGAGAGGATGCCCCGATGACGGCGGCAGCCGTCGTCGGATAGGCCGTCGGCGCGGCCGCGGGCTGTCCATACGTGATGGGGGCGGCGTTGTCGGTGGATGGATAGACGGCAGCCATCTGCGTTGCCGCCTTGGGGCCCGAGCCGTCGATGGCATAGCCTTCTGGCGTGGTGGTCGTCGGGTAGGGCGAGGCCAGATTCGAAGGCTTGGCCACCCCTCCCGATGTCTTTGACTCGTCGAAGGGGGGAGCCGCGGCCAGTTTCGACGGATCGCTTCCGCTGCCGAAAGACCACAACGAGGGCCGCGAGCCCGAGGTCCCGCCCTTGCAGCCCGTGGAGGCGACAACCAGACAGGCTGACGCCACCATGGCGATACACATCCCGGGCCGCCGAACGCTTCGATTCCTGTGGCTCATCTCTCTCTCCCGACGAACGAATCCTGCCGGTCAGGAGGGAGGAATAGGCCGACCCGCGGAGCGGCGTCAACGCCAGAGATTCCCGGTCGGCGGGGCGGCGCCATTGAACAACGCCGCCCCACCAGCCCTGGCAAAATAGGCAACCGCAGGCCTTCAGGCCGTCATTTTGCGGCCGCGGCAAACCGCTTGCCGACGGCCGACCAGTCGATGACGTTGTAGAAGGCCGCCACGTAGTCGGCACGCCGATTCTGGTAGAGCAGGTAGTAGGCATGCTCCCAGACGTCGATGCCGAGCAACGGCGTGTTGCCGTGCATGACGGGGCTGTCCTGGTTGGCCGTACTTTCCACCAGCAGCTTGCCGCGAGGATCGACCGACAGCCAGGCCCAGCCGCTCCCGAACCGCTTCATCGCGGCGTCACTGAACGCCGTCTTGAAGTTCTCGAAACCGCCGAAGACGCTCTTCACGGCATCGCCGAGCGGGCCGGCCGGCTCGCCTCCCTTGCCCTTGCCGATCGTTTCCCAAAACATCGTGTGGTTGGCATGGCCGCCACCGTTGTTGCGAACGACCGTGCGGATCGCCTCGGGCACCTTTTCGAGGTCGGCGATCAGCCGCTCGACCGGCAGGGCGGCGAGATCCGCGTGACCCTCCAGGGCCTTGTTGACATTCGTCACGTAGGCGGCGTGGTGCTTGTCGTGATGAATCTCCATGGTGCGGGCATCGATGAATGGCTCGAGGGCGTCGAAGGCGTAGGGCAGGGGGGGCAGCGTGTAGGCCATGAACGTCGTCTCCTGGAAGCGGATACCTGCGGTTCCGGTGGGCGAAACTCGCGCTGGCGGGATGGTAGCCGACTCGCCCGGGACGGGCAAACTCCCCAGGCGATCGCGACGCCTGAACCAACTCCAGCGTGCAGGCTGAGCATGCGGCTTTGACGCGGCGCGGCGGATCGGAAATAGTTTCCCTCCATGACCGTTCGCACCCGCTTCGCCCCGAGCCCCACCGGGTATCTCCACATCGGCGGCGTCCGCACGGCCCTGTTCAACTGGCTTTTTGCCCGACGGCATGGCGGCCAATTCATCCTGCGGATCGACGACACCGACGTTGCCAGAAACGTGGATGAGGCCCTCGAGCCGATCCTGTCGGGCCTGAAGTGGCTGGGCATCGACTGGGACGAGGGGCCGGGCGTGGGAGGCCCGCACGCGCCCTACTTCCAGTCGCAGCGCAGCGATCGCCACCGGGCGGCCGTGGAACGGCTTCTTGCCTCCGGCCATGCCTACCGCGACTTCGCCACACCGGCCGAACTCGACGAGGAGCGGAAGGCCGCCCAGGCCGCGGGCGTGCCCTTCATCTACAGCCGGCGGTTCGCCGCCACCGACGAGGCTGCCGCGGCCCGTTTCGCGGCGGAAGGCCGGCCGGCGGTCGTGCGGCTGAAAATGCCCCGCACGGGAGCCCTGGTGATCGACGACGCGGTTCGCGGACGGGTGGAGTTCGCCTGGGAACGGGAGCAGGATCACGTCATCCAGCGGGCCGACGGCTCGTGCCTCTATCACCTCGCCAGCGTGGTCGATGACCATGACCTCGCGATCACCCATGTGATCCGTGCCGAAGAGCATCTCTCCAACACGCCGCGTCAGGCCTTCATCGCCATCTCGCTCGGCTACGGGCTGCCGGCCTACGCCCATCTCCCCCTGGTCGCCGAGCCGGGCAGCCGCACGAAGCTCTCCAAGCGCAAGCTCGCGCAGTACCTCAAAAACGCCGACTTCAAACTGGTGATGGAGCACGGCCTGAAGATCGCCGACCGCATCGGCCTGCAGCCCGAGGCCGACACGTTCAATCCCGTGATCGTCGATTTCTACCGCGAGGTCGGCTACCTTCCCTGGGCCATCGACAACTATCTCGCGTTGCTCGGCTGGTCGCTCGACGACAAGACGGAATTCTTTACGCGTGACGAACTGGTGCGGCACTTCACACTCGAGCGGATCAACTCGTCGCCGGCGAGCTTCGACCCGAAGAAGCTCTGGGCGGTGCAGGATCACTACATGGGCGGGCTTTCGACCGACGAGAAGCTTCCACTCATGCTCCCGTTCCTGACGAAGGCCGGACTTGTCTCCGACCCGCCGGCCCCCGAGGCCGTGGCCACCGTTCGCCAAGTGATCGAGGCCTCGGGAGACCGGCTCAAGGTGGCCGGCGACATCCTTGCCTACGCCGATTTCTTCCTTGTCGATGCCCCGGCCATGGACGAGGCGGCCGTCGCCCAGCGGCTGGGAAAGCCGGGCACGAAGCCGCTGCTGGCGGCGTACGCCGCGGCCCTGCGCTCCATCGATGGCTTCGAGCCGCCGGCCCTCGAGGCAACGCTCAAGCGGGTGGTGGAGGAGGCGGGGATGAAGGTGGGCGACCTGATCCATGCGGTGCGCGTGGCCGTGACGGGCCGCACCGTCGGACCCGGGCTCTACGACTGCCTGGCCATCCTCGGACGCGAGAGGTCACTCGCCCGACTCGACCGGGCGTTGCCGCTTTGCGGGTAGCGGCATACATTGCCCGGTTTGCTCGCGAAATTTCTTGGAGTCGCCATGCCCCTGCTCGTCGTCGGTAGTGTCGCCCTGGATTGCGTCGAAACCCCCACGGACAGCCGCGACGACGTCCTCGGCGGCTCGGCCGTGTTCTTCTCCTATGCCGCCAGCTTCTTTTCTCCTGTCCGGATGATCGGCACCGTCGGCGAGGACTGGCCGCGACAGCATACGGAGTTCCTGGAGGCCCGGGGGATCGATACGACCGGAATCGAGGTGATCCCCGGCGGCAAGACGTTTCGCTGGCGGGGCCGCTACCTCCCCAACATGAATGACCGCGAGACGCTCGAGGTGCACCTAAACGTGTTCGGCGAGTTCCGGCCGAAGCTCAACGGCAGCCACCAGAAGAGCCGCTTCGTGTTCCTCGGCAACGCCTCGCCGACGACGCAGCTCTCGGTCCTTGACCAGGTGCCGGAGGCGGCGCTCACGGTCGCCGACACGATGGATCTCTGGATCAACATCCAGCGGGACGAGCTGGCGGAACTGCTCCGGCGGGTCGACGGGCTCGTGCTCAACGACTCCGAGGCCAAGCTGCTCGCCGAAGATGAAAACCTCGTGCGGGCGGGCCACGCCGTGCGAAAGATGGGACCGAAATTCGTGGTCATCAAGAAGGGGGAACATGGGGCGATGTTCTTCAGCGAGCACGAGATGTACGTGATGCCCGCCTATCCGACGCCCCGGGTGCTCGACCCGACCGGCGCCGGCGACAGCTTCGCCGGGGGCATGATGGGGCACCTTGCCTCTCTCGGCCGGTTCGACCCGCAGGCCCTCAAGGAGGCCCTCGCCTACGGCGTGATC
>CAZONY010000170.1:0-5610 GCA_964581215.1 uncultured Chitinophagaceae bacterium
CACGCCGAAAACGCCTCCGTGTTGTCGGTCTTGTCGTCGCCCACGGCCCCGTAGTCGTGAACGTTGAATGTTCGCGATGTCGCAGCGTCAGCCGCCTTCGTGGTCTCGGCCCCGTCAACCGCCGCAGCCGCACCTGCGAAAAGCAGGCCGCCCATCGTGAGCACAACCAGCGCCTTCCACAGGGAATCCCTGTTCGGGCCGCCCAGCACACGCTTCATACGCTTCGGTGACTGCTTCACGTGCTTCTTCCTTCTAGCCTGCCGACGTTCCCTTTTCTCATGGGCCGGGACGATGCCGAGTCTCACGACCCGCCCTCCTTCAACTCCGCAGGGACATCGAGCCGCAGCCACTCCCCGCACATACTCTGCAGTGCTTCCGGCACCGGACCTTCATAGTCCTGCAGCACGCCCTTCCACACCCCCTTCTCGCCCTTCCACAGGGCGATATCGATCCGTTCCGGCAGTTCGAGCGCCAGTTCGCCGGCCACCAATGACTTCAAGCCGCCGGCGGCCATCGCCTCCAGCGAACCGTCAGGCGCAAGACGAACGGCAGCAACGCCGATCGCATCAACCGTCACAGTGTGACCGGCGACTTCAAAACTCTTGTTGATGGGATCGCCGGCAACATCCTTCTCGCCGGCCGTGAGGATGACCGTGCCGTCGATCAGTCGGCATTGGCCGGAACGGCCCGGCGGGGTATGGGGTGCGATGCCTCGCTCTCGCAGCACGGCGGTGACCTGCGCGACCGCGTCGGGGGCTCCCTCGAGCAGAGGCATCTCCGGCGGCAGCGCGGCGTTTCCGTCGAACGCCACACCGTTGAAATCACGGGTCCACGCACCCAGCCGGTAGAGAGCGGTCTTGCCCTTTGCCGCTTTCCTGAAGAACTCACTTGTGCCGGCGCGTTCGAATTCGGGGTGGTAGAGGACGACGGCGGCGTACTTCTGGCTGCCATAGCGCACATACCCGTCGTCATCGACCCGCAGGGCGGAGCTTCCGAACTCGCTGGTGGGGATCAGATCGGCATAGAAACCCGTATCCCAGAACGCCTGCGCAAGGCCATCGCCCGCGTCGGCGTAGGACGCACCTGCCCAGTTGACCGCGTTGGCATGGCCGAAGATGACGGCCACCGGGCAATCGACCTGCGTCTTCGAGATGAAGTTCAACAACCGCACGCGGCAGTCACCGCGCATGAGACGACCTTGCCAGAGGGGTTTGCGGGCCCAGGCCCGACCGTCTTCGCGGCCGGGATAGACCGGGTGATAGTTCACGCGAAAACCGGCCAATGCGTTGACCCACAGCTCGCGTTCGTAATCGGCGATGCGCGTCGAGTAGTACATGTTGTAGCCGACCGGCTTGCCCCACTTCTTCGCCAGCGCCGTCCGCACACAGAAGGGTGTCGTCTCGTCCGTCTGGCCATAGTCGCGCCGCACGGCCCACCAGTTCCACCCGTTGCGGCGGACTTCCAGGGCGTTCAGGTGCGGCTGCCAGGTCGGATGCGTTCCCACGAAGGCTGTGTGACCAAAGATATCTTTCGTCGCCTTGTAGAAGTCCTCCTCGACCGCCGCAAGCTGTTGCCAGGTCATCTCCATGTAGTGATTGATCGCACCAGAGCGTTCCGCCTCGCGACCTTCCTCGCCCAACACCATCAACACCATGTCGCGAAGCAGGTCGCGGCCCTGGGTCCGTTGTGCGTAGGCAGCGCTCCAGTGCGGCGAGTACCAGAGTTCGTTGTTCTGCGCAAAAGCCGGCAACCCAAACTCATCCAGGCACGCACCGGCCAGTTCGACGTCTGCGTACTTTCCGATGAGGTCTCGTTGGTGTTGCGGCAGCAGCGGGCTGAAGGGATCCGGCCATTGCCAGGGGATTTCGAACAACACGCAAGCCTGTCGCCCGCGCGTTCCCGTGTCGCAGGGAATGACCACGCTGATCGAAGTCGGGGTCGCATCCTTGACCTGGCAGGCCGATGTCATGTCCTTGACTGTTGATGGATCAATCCCCTGTGCGCCACGGGCATACGTATAGACTCTGGCGATTCCGGCGGGCCCTATGGTGAAGGGCTGGCCTTGCAACTGCGCTGCTCCAGCTGCATGACGGGTCGTTGCGATCACTTCACCTTCCCCGGCAAGATCCACCGTTTGCAGGCGCACCATATTCAGCGTCTCTCGGGGGTACGCCTTGTTGAACAACGACCAGGAGCCCAGTTCAGGCACAAGCCCTATGCCCCGCTTCCGGGCATAGGCGGCTGCCGCCTTGAACGCATCATGAACATCCTGGTCCGCCATACAGCGGGCGCCGATTCGGATGCTGGCGGTGAGGAGATTGTAGGCCGTGTGTTCAGCGACCTGATCGAGGAACGGTTTGAAGTTCTCAGGCTCCCTGTCCGCCACGGCCGGGAACCAGCACCCGATCACCGGCGCCACATCGGCCGGAAGTCGAATGTGAATGGAGTCACGGGGAGCAATGGTCTGCTCTGCGGCCGGCGCGGCGGTCGGATTCATTGCCAGTGCCGCTGCCAGGCACAGTGTGCGGGCAACACTTCGCTTCATCCGTTCAATCATTTCGCGGTCCTTCGTCATCCAGCCGCGTCGGCACCTCCAGCCGCAGCCAGTTGCTCGTGAGTGCGGCGAGATCCGCGGGCACAGGTCCCTGGTAATCCTGGAGCACTCCCTGCATCACCCCCTTTGGGTCTCGCCAGACCGCAACGTCCGCGGGTTGATCCAGCTTGATCTCGACTGGGCCGGCCTTGAAATGCCTCAACCCCCCGGCCGCCATGGCCTCGAGTGTGCCGTCTTCGGACAATCGAACCGCTGCGATACCTGCCGCGTCGAAGGTGACATCGTGGCCGTTGACCCGGACGGTCTTCCGGATCGGGTCGCCCGTGGCATTCTCTTCGCCGGCGACCAGGATGACCGTGCCGTCGGTCAGGCGGGTGTGCCCGCTCGCGGGCATGTCGGCAGACTCCCTTCCCTTCCCGTGCCACTTCGGAAACATACCCCTGGCGGGCGTTTGCGGCTGGACTCCCGCCTCCGTGAGCCTGGCGATCGCCTCCCGTGCACACGTCGTGATGTCGACTGCACTCTTCATGGGCGCCGGCAGCGCCGCGTTGCCGTCCAGCGGCTTGCCGTTGAAATCCTTTGTCCATTCGCCAATCCGGCACAGGATGGTCTTGCCGCGTGCCGCGCGTTGGAAGAACTCGGCCGTGGCGGCGTTCTCGAATTCGGGGCGATAGAGAACCACCGCGGCATAGCGCTGCTTCCCGTACCAGACATCCCCGTTGTCATCCACCCGCAATGCCTTTTCGGCGATCTCGGTCGAGGGGATCAGGTCGGCATAGATACCGGCCTGCCAGAAGAGGTCCGTCAATTGCGTGCCGATATCGTTGAAGGATGGACCGGCCCAGTTCATCACATTGGCATGGCCGAAGATCACCGCCACCGGACAATCCACCGGCGCGTCCGAAATGCTGTTGAGGAGGCGGATGCGACAGTCGCCGCGCACGAGACTCGAACGCAGCAGGTCCTTGCCGCGTTCCACCCAGGGCGGACTGCTGGGATACAGTACGTGGAAATTCATCCGCCCACCCGCGAGGGCATAGCGCCAGATCTCCTTTTCATACGTGGCGATGCCGGGCGAGTACCACTGGTTGAACCACACGCCGCCGCCCATCTTCTTGGCCATTGAAGTGCGGCAGCTATAGGGCGTGATCTCGTCCGATTGGGCGTAATCGCGCGTGGCGGTCCACCAGTTCAGCCCGTTGCGCTCGAACTCGCGGGCGTCCGGGTAGGGAAACACCGTGTCGTGCGTGCCCACGAACGCGTCGGGGCCGAAGGTCGCCTTGGTGAGTTTGTAAAACGATTGTTCAATGTGGGTGTTTCGCTCGCGGCTCTGTTCCATGTACTGATTGATCGCGGCCTGACGTTCCGCCTCACGTCCGGCTTCACCGAAACACATCAGCAGCGAATCGCGCACCAGGTCTCGTCCGCCGGTTCGCCGCGCATAGTCCGCTTCCCGCCAGGCGGAGGTCCAGAACCCGTTCTTGTGCGGGTTGCCGTCGTGGGCCGCCGGATACCCCGCTTCGTCCTTCATCAGCCCGGCCAGGGGCAGGTCGGCGTATTGCCGCGCGGTATCGGCTTCGAACTGGGGCATCTCCGGCGAAAAGACTGCCGGATAGTTCAACGTGACACGCGTGATGACACAGGCCTTGCGCTCCTTCGACCCGGCATCGCCAGAGGGGATGAACACGGATCGTTTGCCCGGGCCCGTGTCCCGCACCGTGCAACTCGCGGTAACGTCTTGCACCGTGTCGGGCTCGATGCCGGCGATTGTCCGTTCGTAGACATAGACCCGCTCGAGCGCTATGTCATTGACTCCCGGCACGCAGATGGCATCACCGTGCCCGACGCCGTAGCCAATCTCGACCACGGCCTCGCCTTCCTTCGCCGAGTCCACCTCCCGCAGCCAGAGTCGTTGTTGCAGTGCCTTCGGATACTGTTGCGCGAATGCCGGTATCGAGTGGCGCGGATCCAGCTCCAGGACAAGCCCGATGCCGCGTTGCCTGGCATACGTTGCCGCTCGTTTGAACCAGTCATGCACAGAGGCGTCCGTCATCTGGCGTCCGCGATTCCGCATGGTCGTGGATAACAGCGTGTAGTGCGAAGAGTCGGCCGCGGCGTCCAGAAACTCCCGATACCCATCCGGGTTCCGCATTTCGTTTTCCTGCGGGAACCAGGCCCCGATCACGGGCGGACCGATCGGCAGGCGGGCCGAAACCGCCTCAGGGTTGTCGGTCTTGTCGTCGCCAATGGCCCCGGCAGCCGCGACCGCTGCACCTGCAAACAGCAGGCCGCTCATCGTGATCACAACGACGGTCTTCCACAGGGAATCACCGTTCGGGCCGCCCGCCACACGCTTCATCCGCTGCGGTGACTGCTTCACGTGCTTCTTCCTTCTGGACTGACGGGAGCCGGGGTGGGCGTCGAGGAGGAGAGCGTCGAGGCTGCCGCTCGACATTTCACTCTACAAAACTCTAAAATCCGCGTAAAGAAACGGCTAGCTACGGCCGACCGTCCCATCCACGCCCGCACGGAGCTCCGCGATGCCCCGCATCACCGCGATCGAGACCGCGATCCCCCGCGGGATCATGTCGAACCTGCTGCTCGTGCGAGTGCACACCGACGACGGCCTCGTCGGCTGCGGCGAGACCTACTACACGCCCCATGCCATCGCCGCGCTCATCCACGACTGGATGGCGGCCCGGCTGCTCGGCGCCGACGCTCTGGCGATCGAGTCGCACTGGCGGTGGCTCTACGAGCGGTGCACGCCGTTCGGCCACCCCGGCGCCGAGATGCGGGCGCTCTCGGCGCTCGACCTCGCCCTCTGGGACCTGCTCGGCCAGGCGACCGGCCAGCCGGTCTACCGGCTGCTCGGCGGGCCCGTCCGCGAGTCGATCCCGGTCTACAACACCTGCGGCGGCCCGTCGTACGGCGCGTTGCAGGAGACCGGCCCCGCGCACCCGGGCTGGCCCGGCTACGGCTCGCCGGGAAAGCCCGGGCCGCTCGAAGACGCCTGGGCCTCGCTCAACGCGCCGGGCGATCTCGCGGCCGAGCTCGTG
>CAZONY010000171.1:0-5600 GCA_964581215.1 uncultured Chitinophagaceae bacterium
GAGCACCGGTATCGCCGACACCTGCTTCATCGGCCCCGAGGCCGAGTTCTTCGTGTTCGACGACGTGCGGTTCGACCAGAACGCCCACGAGGGCTACTTCCATATCGACTCGTGCGAGGCGGAGTGGAACCGCGGCCGCGTCGAGGGCCCGAACCTGGGCTACAAACTGCGGCACAAGGAGGGCTACTTCCCCTGCGCGCCGGCCGACCAGCTCATGGACCTGCGGAACGAGATGATGCAGACCATGATCCAGTGCGGCATCGACGTGGAGGCGCAGCACCACGAGGTGGCCACGGCGGGCCAGTGCGAGATCGACATGCGGTTTGGGGAACTGGTGCGGATGGCCGATCAGACCTGTCTGTACAAGTACATCGTGCGAAACGTCGCCCGGCGGCATGGCAAGACGGCCACGTTCATGCCCAAGCCGATCTACGGCGACAACGGCTCCGGAATGCACACCCACATCTCGTTGTGGAAGGAGGGGGTGCCGCTCTTCGGCGGCTCCGGCTATGCCGGACTCTCCGAGATGGCGATGCATGCCCTCGGTGGCATCCTCCGGCATGCCCCGGCGCTCCTCGCGCTCACCAATCCCACCACCAACAGTTACAAGCGGCTCGTGCCCGGCTACGAGGCCCCGGTCAACCTCGCCTACTCGCAGCGAAACCGCTCGGCCAGCTGCCGGATCCCGATGTACTCGGCGAGCCCGAAGACGAAGCGGATCGAATTTCGCTGCCCCGACCCCACCTGCAATCCCTACCTCGCCTTCTCGGCCCTGCTGCTGGCGGCGATCGACGGTATCCAGAACAAGACGAGCCCGGGCGATCCGCTCGACCGCGACATCTACGACATGCCGCCCGAGGAACTGGCCGACGTGCCGAAGGCGCCCGGCTCGCTGGACGAAGCCCTCGAGGCACTCGAACGGGACTGCGACTTCCTGCTGCGGGGTGACGTCTTCACCGAGGACGTCATCGCCACCTGGGTGAAGCTCAAGCGAGAGAAGGAGATCGCACCGATGCGATTGCGGCCGCATCCCTACGAGTTCTGCCTCTATTACGACGCATGAGGCACGTTCGGCGACGGGGTACGGTGAGCCCGAAGCCGGGCTTCTACCAGCAGGTCTTGCCGCCGTTGACGGCGATCGTCTGGCCCGTCACGAACGAGGCTTCGTCGCTGGCGAGGTAAGCGGCCGCCCAGCCGACGTCCTCGGGCGCGCCCCAGCGGCCCATCGGGACGGTGGCGAGATAGGCGTCCTTCTGCTCCTGCGGATCATGCTCGTGCCGCTCCACCGGAATCCAGCCGGGGGCGATCATGTTGACCGTGATGCCGAAGGGGGCCAGCTCGTGGCACATGCTCCGGGACCAGCCGGTCTGCCCACCCTTGGCTGCCACGTAGGCGGAAAACGGCGCCACGCCGAGGAGGAAGACCTCGCTGGTGATGTTGATGAGCCGTCCGTGCTGGCGGGCCTTCATGCCGGGCAAGGCCCGCCGGGCCAAGAGGTAGGGGCTCTTCACGAAGAAATCGAGCATCTGCTGGTGGAAGGCCCAGTCATACTCCTCGATCGGCCTGAGCGGCTGAGCCGGGGTGGCGTTCATGACCACGATATCGACCGGGCCGAGCGTCGTCTCGATGGCGGCGAACATCGAATCGATCTCGGGCTCGCTCGTGACGTCGGCTCGGAACAAATCCGCCACGATCCCGGCGGCCCGCAGTTCCGCCACGGCCCCCTCGGCCCGTGGCGTCGCATGGGCGTAGTTGACGGCCACCTTCGCCCCGGCCAGGCCCAGGCAGGTGGCCATCGCCTTGCCGAGGCCCGTGGAGGAACCCGTCACGAGGGCCACGCGGCCAGCCAGGGAAAACGGGCGATCGGGTCGGGTGTGTGTCACGGGAATCCCTTGGCGATTCGATGGCCGGGGGCGCTACCGCACGTGCGGCGCCCAGGCGTTTGTCAGGTGGTGCATGATGCCGGCGACCGCCCCCTGCCGCTTGCTCGACCGCGTCGCCACGATCGAGCAATCCGCGAGCGAGGCCGTCAGGGTCCGTTGCCTGGCCCGTTCCAGCACGCGGGCAAACCGTTCGGGTGATCGTGCCAGCAGCGCGCCATGCACGAAGAGCGTGGTCGGGTTGAAGATGTTGACGACCGCCGCGATCGCGATGGCCAGGTATTCACCGGCGGTTCGAAGCTCGTGCTGAAAGTCCGCCGCCCGCTCGTCGAGCAGCGCGGCGGCCGTGGTCGGGTCGAGCGGCCTGCCGATTTTGTCGGCCAGCATCCGCACGAGCGCGGCATCGGTGGCGAGCGTCTCCAGGCAGCCGCGGTTGCCGCAGCCGCACCGGAGGCCATCCGGCTGCACGGTCACGTGCCCGATCTCGCCGGCCATGCCGCTGTGCCCGCAGAGCAGTTGGCCGCCGCTCATCACGCCGAGCCCCAGGCCGGTAGCCGCGTCGAGCATGGCGAAATCGTCGAGGTCGCGGGCATCGCCATACATCCGCTCGCCCAGCACGAGCGCGTCGCTCTCCTGCAGAAGCAGGCAGGGCACGCCGAGCCGGCCTTCCAGGTCGCGGGCGGGATTGCGCTTGTCGAGCAGATGCAGATTGGGCGAGAAGACGATCTCCTGAAGCCGCTCGTTGACCAGCCCCGGAACGCTCACGCCGATCCCGTGGATGACGGCCTTGGTGCCTGCGGTGAGGCTCCGGCAGGCCGACTCGATGGCGTCGAGCAGCGCGGGGTAGCTGGTGGGCGGAGGAAAGCGGACGGTTCGCGGATCGGTCACGGCCCCATCGAGCCCGGTGGCGACCACGCAGCAGGTTCCCGCGTCGATCACGACGCCGAGCACGGCAGCCGAATCGCAGGCCATGCGGACGAGCCGCCCGGGGCGGCCGAGCGACTGTTCGATCGGTTCGAGTTCTTCGACGAAGCCCCGTTTCAGGAGCGATTCAACGGCCTTCGAAACGGTCGGGGCCGTGAGTCCCGAGGCGCGGGTGAGTGCGGCCCGCGACGACGGGCCGTGCCGTTGGATCGCCTCGAGAAGACGCCGTTCGTTGATCCGTCGCAGGAGCGCGGACTCGATACGCGTGTCCTGATGAGCCATGGGTTGCCGTCCGAACCATCAGGCACTTCGTAAACCACCCTCAGAATACCTCCTCAATGTGGGGCGCAAAGCCGCGATCAGGCGGCGAATTTTTGTTGAACCAGAGCACTTGACGCATGCCTTCATGCGGATAAGATTTCTAGCGAAACGATACCGATTCTCAATATCGGGTTTCGCGATCAATAACGAGGTCCAATCGTATGGCGATGTATCGGGCGACAACGCGATCCAGGCAGGGCTTCACGCTCGTGGAGCTGCTGGTGGTCATCGCCATCATCGGCGCGCTCGTGGCGCTGCTTTTGCCGGCGGTGCAGACTGCCCGTGGTTCAGCGCGGCGGATGTCGAGCCTCAGCAACCTCAAGCAGATGGGGCTCGCCCTCCATGCCTATCACGATGCCCGCCGGCGACTGCCACCGGGATTCACGTCCACCACGACCGGCTCCTGGTCGGGAAGCCCGAACGATCCGGTTCCGGAATCGGGGCCAGGATGGAGCTTCTTCGCGGAGATCCTGCCCCACATGGAGGAGCCGGCCCTGCATGCCAGGATCGACTTCACCAAAGTCATCACCGATTCCAGCAATCAGGCCGCTCGCGAGACGATCGTCGGTGCGTTCGTCGATCCGGGCGACACCGCTGCCAAACTCATCGACATCAAGGACACGAGCCTGGGCGTGATGGCCCGGGCCGCCGTCTGCAGTTATGCCGGCTGCCTCGGGACCAAGTCCTATGAGGAGCTGCCGTTCACGGGTGTTTTCCACAGGAACAGCGACGTGCGGCTCGACGACATTGCGGACGGCACGAGCAAGACGATCGGCATCGGGGAACGCATGAGCCGGCATACCCAGAGCAGCTGGGTGGGCGTCACCCCCGGCCAGCAACTGGTCTACGCCCCCGAATCGCCGAGATACGACGCCGGGAATCCTGCGTTCAACGCCCGCCCGGCGATCACGGCGGTGCTCGTCCACGTCAAGTCGAGCGTGCCGAGCCTCCAGGGAAGCCCAGGAGGGTTCATCGGACCCCACACGGCGGGCACTCAATTTCTCAACATGGACGGTTCCTGCCGGCTGATCACGGCGGAGACGTCCCCGGACGTGTTCCGGGCGTTGTGCACCCGGGCGGGCAACGAGGTCATTCCGGCGGCCTTCTGACCGCTCTGGAGCCCATCCGCAGGCCGACGTCGTCGTTGCCTTCGACGTCCTCGGCGCCCGGCGGCACCGGCCCGCCGTCGTCCTCGCCGTCGGGGCCGACCGAGTAGACGACCCACGCGTCGTCCGTCGTCTTCGACCGCAGCGTCGCGTCGGTCGTGAACGGGTCGATCGGTAGGACGGCGAGTCGCTCCGGCACGAGGTCGGCTGCGGATCCTGGCAGCGCCCCGGTTTGGAGCCGGGCCCGGGTCGCGGCCACGAGCACCTCTGCGGCGCCGTGGAGGGCTTGTCCACTGACCTGCCTCGCCAGGACACTGCGGAGCGCGGGCACCATGAGCGCGGAGAATATCCCCTCGCGACGCTTCTCGAGTCCATCCTCGATCGCGCCGATCTGCTTCTTGATCTCGGGGAACCGTCCGCCGCGCGGCGCGTACGCGTACAGGTTTTGATAGTGGTGCATGATGCTCCGGTACCCGGCCTCCTCGGCCGGGAGCAGGAAGCAGCGGTAGAGCAGCGGACCCGGGTGGAGCAGGCCAGGGACTTCTTGGGTCGCCTCCAGAAGAAAGTCCATGGACAGCCTGCCGTCCGCGAGATCGGCGAGCGTCGCCAAGCCAAACGCTTCCTCGCCGAGGAAGTGCCGCTGGTATGCGATCGGCGTCGCCACGAAGTCGCGGAGCGATAGGTCGTCGAGGAGAGGCAGGTCTGACTTTCCGAGCCGCGACAGCACCTCCGCAAGCACCTGGAGGGCCGACGTGTCGATCGCCTGGCCGACCAGGCCGCAGACGAGGGTGGGCTCGGACGCGGCGTGCATCCCGATGCGGCGGATCCGCACGACGTCGGCCAGCGCCGCGGCGGCGTCGCCGGCAGCGGACTCGCTCCGTGCGGCGAGCGCGAGCAGGCGGGCGGCCTGCCGCAGGTTTTGCACCTCCGGCAGGGGCATGGAGATCGACGGCCGCGTCCAGTCGCGCACGAACCGGCAGCCGGGCCTGTCGGCGGCCCGCCGCACGAGGTCAAGCGTCGTGGCATGCCGCGCGAGCATCGCCGCCACCACGGGTGAACCGACATCGACCGTGAGCCAGCCGCCCATGGCCTCGCCCGAAAGTGACTTGGGGTTGCCGAGCGTCTTGTCGGCCTCGATCGCCTCGATCGCCCGCACGTAAAGCGGCGCGGCGTCATCGTCAGCCGCGGGCGTCGGCGGCAGCGCCGCCGCCATCATCTGGGCCGCCTCGACCCGCAGCATGCGGCCCTCCGCGGCGACGGCGTTGTCGATGAAGACGAGCGTGCCGAACGCGCAGGCCTTCGCGAGCACGAACCCCGCGGCCAGGCCCACGACCGGCCAGGCGGCCGCCGCGAAACGGTTCGCGGCTGG
>CAZONY010000172.1:0-5577 GCA_964581215.1 uncultured Chitinophagaceae bacterium
TAGAGATATGCATGTGTGCAGTTGCTCGCGTCAACCGGCTTTTCGTCCAAATGCTGAGGTGGACCCTATTTGTTGGACAGTCGGGGGCCCCGTTTTTACGGGGACCGGCGAACAGACCTGGGACAGCAAGATCCGGGAACGCGGATTCATTCTTCCGAGAAAGGGAGGCGGGTTCGACCTCTGGTCCACCGTCTACAACGACGCCCGATCTCCCAACCGATTCCTCGGGCACGCGACCTCCAGCCCTACGATTCCCAGGCCGTGGCGATCAATCAGGTGGTCAAGCGAGGTGGCTACTACTCCGCCTTCTACCACGCCAACGAATACCGGCCCTGGAAGGACTGGATCTCGCGCGTGGCCCGTTCAAAGGATCTGATCCACTGGCATAGATACCCGGGCAACCCGATCGTCAAGAACAACAGCTCCAGCCCGATCGTGGTCACCACGCCCCAGGGCGACCGCCTGTACACCATGCACCCGGAGGTGAGGGCGTACGAACCGGCCGCTCCGGTGACGTCGAAATAGCAAGCGTGGCAGTATAACCTCAGCTCGTTCCAACTCGTCGTCAAACACTGGTAGGAAAGCATGTGACCGGACCATCCTCCCGTCGAGCCGCCGAGGGTATTGCCATGCCACAAGCCCAGGCGTCGCCTGCCGTCGGCATCAAGCGGGTGCCGTCGATCGACGCCTTTCGCGGCTTCGTGATGTTCCTCATGCTCGCCGAGGTGATGCATCTTTCGAAGCTTCGTGCGGCGTTCCCCTCGAGCGGGTTCTGGGCCTTCGTCGCCTACCACACCACACACGTGCCCTGGCAAGGCTGCTCACTCCACGACCTCATCCAGCCCGCATTCTCCTTTCTTGCCGGCGCGTCGCTGCCGTTCTCCATCGCCAGCCGGCAGGCGAAGGGGGAACCCTTTGGGAAAAGCCTAGCCCACGCGGTTCGCCGGAGCCTTATCCTGATCTTCCTCGGCATTTTCCTGCGGTCGATGGGAAAGACGACGACCTACTGGACGTTCGAGGACACGCTGACCCAGATCGGTCTCGGCTACACGTTCCTCTTCCTGCTCGCCTTCGTGTCGAAGCGGTTGCAGTTCGCCGCCTTCGCGGCCATTCTCTTCGGATTCTGGGCCGCGTTCGCCCTCTACCCCGCGCCGGGGCCGACGTTCGACTACCCGGCGGTCGGTGTGCCGGCCGATTGGCCGCACCTCTTCACCGGCTTTCTCTCCCACTTCAACAAGAACTCGAACCTGTCGTGGGCTTTCGACCGGTGGTTCCTGAATCTCTTTCCCCGCGAGTCCCGGTTTCTGTTTAACCCGGGTGGCTGGTCGACGCTCAGCTGCATCCCCACCCTTGCGACGATGATGCTCGGCATGTGGACCGGCTCATGGCTCAAGTCGGAGGAGACTCCAAAGCGAAAGCTGCGCGGACTCGTGGTCTGGGGCATCGTGCTGACGGTGGCCGGACTCGTGCTCCAGTGGCTCCACATCTGCCCGATCATCAAGAGGATCTGGACGCCGGCCTACACGCTCTACAGCGGCGGGCTCATCCTGCTCATCCTCGCGGCCTTCTACGCGGTGATCGACGTGCTGGGCTGGAAGCGGTGGAGCTTTCCGCTCGTGGTGATCGGCGCGAACTCGATCGCGATCTACGTGATGAGCTGGACGATCGAGCGGTTCGTCGCGGCGGCCCTCGTTCGCCACCTCGGGCATGCTCCGTTCCTCGTCCTCGGCCCTGCTTGTGAGCCTGTCCTCCTCGGTGCGGCAGTGCTCGCCATCTTCTGGCTCATCCTTTTGTGGATGTACAGGGGGAGCATCTTCATCAAGATCTGACGCCGGCCGCGGCGCCCGCGGGTGATCACCCGCAGGCCCGCGATCAGGACGATCGGTCCACCGTCGCTGTGACGAGGCTGCCGCCTAAGCCTGACGCCGGGAGGCCGAGCACGAAGCTCGTTTCAAAAGACGATCTCGTGGAGTTGATAAGGTCGTGGTGCTATGCGACGATCGTCGAGCACTCGCGTTCCGAACATGAAGTGGTCCTTCACAATGGCCGGTTTTCGTAATTTCTTTTCCGCGGTTTTTAGCAGCCCTCCGGATGACATCACCCCGTGTGTCAACCAGGCAAATTCATTTCGCGAGGTCGTGTCTCTCCAGGCGCTATTCGTGACGCTCACCGTGGCGCTGTTGGCGTATGTCAATAGCGCGCCTGCGTTTCAAGTGCGGGTGGATGCGCTTTTCACGGTGTTGGCGATGATCCCCGTGCTGGGCCTCTATCGCATCGTGTGCAGTCACGTGAAGACCGAAGCAGGAGACGTCTATGTGTGTACGAAGCCGATCCGCGACTACGCCCGGCAGGCCATGACTCTAGACGTGGCGATCGTGGTGGTGGTGTCGGTGCTGTACTGGCTGGGTCAACTGCCTGGGCAGTGATGCCCGAACAGGGATAGCCGGATGGCGATACGGCCTCCGGGCACGGGCCGGCCACAGAGTTTGCCTGGTCTCGCCATCCTCACCAGCGGGCAAGGCAACGGCGGGAAATTGCCCAAATCCGGCCGCACGACTGTACCGATGATACCGATGGCAGGGCGCCTGAAGGGGTTTGTCGAAGTCGCCCCCCGTCAGGCCCAGCCATCTCCGCAGCAGCTGCCATGCGACCAAACTGTGGGGCTCGGGACGTGCAACGGCGGCGGTTTGCAGCTGGCAGGCCGATGACTTGGCTGGCCGCCGGGCTGTGGTGGTGCCTGGTGAGCCTGACTATGGCAGACGAGCCGCCTCAGCCCTATGAGGAAGAGCCTACGTACAAAATGGCTCCGCATCTGCTCGGCGCTCCGGACGGCTTTCGCGAGCGGCTGGCCGAAGCCGGCGTGACCATCCTCGCGGACAACACGGGTTTCTATATCGGAAACACCAACGGCGGCTTTGCCCAAGCCTTCGATTACGCCGGGCACGGCGACTATTGCGTTATCGCCGACGGCGGAAAGCTCGGCGTGCATGAGGGCCTGTACCTCAAACTCCGTGCCGAGCATCGCTACGGCGAAACGATCGTCGGGAACGTCGGCTGTTTCATCTCGCCGACGCTGATCGCCGACCTGCCGGTCTACAACAGCGAACAGGTGTATCTGACCAACGTGCTGCTCACGCAGGAGTTGACCGACTCGTTCTCCGTGTTTGCCGGCAAGATGGACACGCTCGATGGCGATATGAATGCCTTTGCCCATGGACGGGGTAAGACGCAGTTTTCCAACATGGGGTTTATCTTCAACCCAATCGTGGGCGCGACGGTGCCCTACTCCACGCTAGGGGCCGGATTCGTGCTTCATCCCGAGGACGGGCCGATGCTCATGGTGACCGTGCTCAACTCGATTGACACGACGGCCACCAGCGGGTTCGACACACTCTTCAACGACGGAATGCTCCTGTCGGCAGCCGTGCGGGTGCCCACGAACTGGTTCGGCCGCCCGGGGCACCAGCTTCTGGGCGGCACCTGGAACAGCCGTACCTACACGTCGATTTCCGAGGCCTACATTCCTTACCCAAACGTGGAGACGCCGACGATCCAGGGCTCGTGGTGCCTGTATTGGAACTTCGATCAGTATCTGTTCATCGATCCGGCTGACGAAACGCGGGGCTGGGGGCCATTTGGCCGCGCGGGTATCGCGGATCCAAACACGAGCCCGATCGATGCGTTCCTGAGCTTCGGCGTGGGGGGCAACGTGCTTGGCCGAACCCGGCGCGACGATACGTTTGGCATTGGGTGGTACTACGCCTTCACCAGCCCCCAGATCGGCACCCTGATCACGTCGCAGTTTGGCCCGATCGGTGATGGCCAGGGCATCGAGTGCTTCTACAACTACGAACTCACTCGTGCCGTCCGCATCACTCCGGACCTGCAGTACGTCGTGCCATCGCTCCGGACAGCGGAACCGGCGTTGATCGCCGGTGTGAGGGCGCTTGTCAGTTTCTGACCAGTCACTGCCCCGGGTAGCGATCGCACAAACGCGTTCACGCAGCCTGAGAAACGCGAATCGTCGGGCCGCGGTGCAGAGTCCGATGCAGTCAGTGACTCGCCGCTCGCCTCTCGGCATGGACGGCACCTTCCGGTGCTCTGGCGCGTCCAAGGGTGAGTGCTGGTATCGCGGCTACTGCATGCGGGAACGGGTGTACCCAGCGGTGCTCGAGGCCGTGGTCGACGCGGTCCTGTCGCTCGACGTCGTCCGCGACGGGGTACTCGCCCGCGTGCGCGAACTCCATGCTAAGGGTGGCTCGGTGGCTGCCGAGCTCAAGAAGCTCGACAAGGAGGAAAAGAAGCTGGTGTCGGCCATCGAGCGGCTGTCGGCAGCCGTCGAGACCGGTGACGGGGTCTTGGCCTCGCTCACGTCTCGGCTGGCGGATCGGGAGCGGGATCTGGCAATCGTGCGGTCCCGCCGGCGGGAGGTTGAGGAGCAGGCGGGCCGCAAGGAGAAGCTGCCATCGGCGGCGAAACTCCTCGAGCACCTTGAGGCCGTGAAGGGGCAGTTGCTTGGCGACGAGGCCCGGGCGGCGGTGATCCTGCGGCAGCTGCTCGACGGGCCGATCCGCGTGGTGCCGTTCATGCGGATCGACGGCAAGCGGGTGGTGCCGCGGTTGGAGTTCACGCTCAACCTCGTGGCGGCGCTCCCGCCGGGGGTCGCTGGCCCACTCCGCCAGGCGGCCACGGCGGAGGGCGAGCCACCGGCTGGCGAGCCCGCGAAGATGCTTCAGCGGACACTGATGGTCAACGCGTTCGCCGAGCCGCAGTTGGTGAAGCACGCCTGCGTGATCGTGCAGCGGCGGCTGGAGGGGAAGACCTACAAGGAGATCGCCAAGGAGCTCGATCTCACGAAGGACCACATCCAGAACTGCGCCCGGATCACGAAGCTGATGGAGGAGGCAGGGCTTCCCGAGCCCTACCACCGGTTGATGGAGGAGCCGGACCGCGTTCCCCAGTGGTGCAGCAAGCACTGGCTGAAAGCGGGCGACCGCAAGGGCGGCGGCAAACGCCGCCGGGCGTCATAGCCTAGCTGGCTCTGTGATGATCGTCACGGCAGGGGCGGTGCCTTCGGGTGCCGCCCCTGCCCGCTATCAAACGCCACGGTCCCCACAGTGCTGTCTACCCTGCGCGATCGTATACTTGAGTTCGCGGTCGTCACCTGATCAGGTGCCAAATCCATGAATCAATCCGATAAGCATGTTCATGTTCAAGCGATTGTCGGAGCGCATGGCTCTGTCATTCTCGACCAGTTGCCATATGAGCCTGGGCAACGGGTGGATGTCACGATCAGCCCGATCGTCGCTCCCCATGCAGACGGCACGTCCCGTTATCCGCTCAGCGGAATGAAGGTGGAGTACATCGGTCCCTTCGAGAGCGTCGCGGAAGGCGACTGGGAAGCAGCACGGTGATTCTCCTCGACACACACGTGTGGATCTGGTGGGTGCATTAGGATGATCGGCTGTCGACGAAGGCCAAGTCGTTCATCTCTCAGCACGAAACGCGGCACATCGGCGTCAGTGCAATCTCCTGCTGGGAGATTGCGAAGCTGGTAGAGCACGGACGCCTCAGGCT
>CAZONY010000173.1:0-5565 GCA_964581215.1 uncultured Chitinophagaceae bacterium
AGAAGGCAAAATATCGTCGCCAGGTCGAGGCGGGGCTCGTGTTCCTGTCGCAGGCCGTGATTGCCGGGAAAGGGAAGGCGTATGGCAGCCCCGTGAGCCCCGGGGGCAACCTCTACACCCAGGGGCTCGCCGGCATCGTGCTGTCGGAGGCCTACGGCATGACGAAGGACCCCAACCTCCTCGTTCCCGCCCAGGCGGCGCTCGACTTCATCATGCTGGCGCAGGATCCGGCGGGTGGCGGCTGGGGCTACACGCCGCGGTCGCCGGGCACGGCCGACACCTCCGTCGTGGGCTGGCAGGTGATGGCGCTCAAGAGCGGCATCATGTCGGGGTTGCGGGTCGATCCGATCGTGCTGAGACGGACGTCGGCCTTCCTTGATATGGTCCAGTTTTCCGATGGGGCGGATTACGGCTACCGGCAGCCCAAGGACAGGCCGATCGGTTCCGCCACGAGCGGGGCGGGGCTGCTCTGTCGGATGTTCACGGATTGGAAGAAGTCCAACGACGCGCTCATCCGCGGAGCCAAGCAGTTCGCCAAGCAGGGCCCCACGTCGGATCTCTACCTCACGTATTACGCCACGCAGATCCTTTACCACCTCAAGGATCAGTTGAAGCCGGAATGGGATTCCTGGCGGGAGAAGATGACGGCGATGCTCAAGGGCGCCCAAATCACCAGCGGCCATCAGGAGGGGAGTTACGCCGTCAGCTTGGACAAGGGCCATGGCGCTGCCCACGGCGGCACCCTGTACGTGACGTCGATGGCCACGATGACGCTCGAGGTCTATTTCAAGCACGGCCTCCCGCTCTACCGCGACATGGATTCCGATGCCAAAGAGCAGGACGACTTCGTGGAGTGAGGAAGCCTTGCTTCCCGGCGTCGGTCACGCGGTCGCGGTTTCGGCGGGGCGTTTCGCGGTGAGCCAGCCCCGCAGGAGCCACATGCCGATCGGACCGACGATCGTGCTCGCCCCGATGATCGCCCACAGCACGGCCGGCTGCCGGGGCCCCTCCGCCGGGCAGTAGCTGGCCAGCAGCAGGCCCGACATCGGGGCCACGAGAAACTTGGCCAGGAAGTAGGGCAGCGCGGCGAGTCCGACGTAGGTCGCTTCGCGGCCCGGCGGCGCGACCGCGACGTTGTATTCGTAGAGCCGCGGCGACCAGAGGGCCTCGCCCACCGTGAGTACCGCGATCATCGCCACCTGCACGGGCATGCCGGAGCCGAAGCAGAGGATGAACGGGCTCACCGCCGAGATCGCCGCGCCCACCAACAGCGTGCGAAACACCGGAGAGCGGCGGGTCAACGCCGTGGCCAGTGGCGTGAGGAAGATGATGCCGAGCGAGTTGAGCGACCAGACGGTGCCGACGGGAAACGCCTCTCCCTCCACCCGGGTCACGTACTTCGGCCACGTGAAGTGCATGTGCTGGAAGATGAGCCGCACGAGCGAGAGCAGCACGAGCAGGATCATGAACCGCCGGAACAGCGGGTCGGCGACGACCTCGCGGACGGCGGCGATCGGGTTCGTCGCGGGCCGCCGCTGCTCCGTGCCGCTGCGATCGAATCCCCGGCGGAGGAAAAGCGTCACCACCGCTGCCAGGGCCGCGAAGACGAAGCCGCAGGCCAGGATCGCGTCATGGGCGGAGACGTCACGCGCACCGAGCAGCGGCACGTTCCACGCCTGCGTGCCGAGCCTTCCGGTATCGTCGAGAAAGCGGGAACGAATGCCGTCGATCAGCGGGCCGGCGAAGACGCCGGCGAGGTTGAAGCTCACGTACCACAGTGAGAACGCGAACGACCGGGCGGCCGGCCGCGACGTCATGTTTACCGCCACCTGCAGCACCGGGGAGGCGGTGGCGTAGGCGAGCGCGAAGGCCATCGTCCAGGCCACGGCCGACGTCGACGACTCCGCCAGCGACATCCCCAGCCGCGTCACCGCAGCCACCAGGAACGAGGCCACCAGCATGCGGCGGACGCCGAAGGTGTCGGCCAGCGCTCCGGCGAAGAACATGATGAGCGTCACGAGCATGGAAAAGGCGGAGGCCCACCAGCCCGCCGCCTCGTCACTCATGCCGAAGTCCTGCGAGAGCCACAGCGGCAGTGTCTGCAGGAAGGAGAAGATGCCGAGGTATTCGAAGAACGTGGCGACGTAGACGAGCCACAGGTCGCGGGAGCCGCTGCCGACGAGAGCCCGCAGTTCGTCGGCGAGCGAGGTGCGGACGGCGGGCGCAGCCGGGTCGCGCGCGGGTGTCGTCATCGGATTTCCACGCGGGGGCGGCGTCGAGTTCCCGCGTGGGCCGCTTTTTCCATCGTCGCGAGGCGGGTGGAAATGGTCCGGGCGGTCGTGCGGACCAGCCCGACGAGTCGGCGGCGGGAGGCCGCGTCGAGTCGGGCGGTTGGCAGGCTCACGCTGATCGCGGCCGCCAGCTCGTCGCCGGCCCCGACCGGTGCGGCGATGCAGGCCACGCCGAGATCGGTCTCGTTTTCCTCGAGCGCCCAGCCCTGCTTCGCCGCCCGCTCGATCTCGGCGGCGAGCCGCCGGCGATCGGTGATCGTGGCGGCGGTGCGCCGCTGCATTTTCGCCCCGGCGAGCAGCCGCGTGCGGTGGTCGGTGGGCAGGCTCGCGGCGATCGCCCGGCCGAGGGCGGTCGTGTGGAACGGGTCGCTCGACCGCGTGGCGACGCGTCGCAGCGGGAGGGTGCACTCCAGCACCTCCAGGTAGAGCACCCGGTCGTGCCGCAGCATGCCCAGGTTGACGGTCTCCTGCGTTTGGCCGTGCAGTTCGCGGAGCGGCAGGGCGGCGGCCTCGATGAGCCGGCGAACGGAGGCATCGGAGACCAGCCGCTTCGCCCGCAGGCTCTGTCGGTAGATGCCGGGGGCGGGCCGCTCCAGGTAGCCCAGCGACGTGAGCGACGTCAGGATCCGGTGCGCCGTGGGCTTCGGCACGCCCACTTCCGCCGACAGGTCGGCGAGCGAGCGGCCATCCGGGTGCCCGGCGGTGGCTTCGAGGAGGCCGAGTGCTTTTGTGAGCGAGGTCGATTCCATAGGTCTGAAAAGTATCGTGCCGCGGAAAGGAACTGCAACCGACGCGACGGATTCCTGACGCGACCGCCGGTCTCCGGTTGCTGGGCGCGGTGCGGCGAATCTGCGAAACTGTGAAAACTTCCGTTTCAGCCGGCGAAATCGCCCCCCCACGCACCATCTCCCGCCGATGCCCACCGCGCCGCCGCTGCTCCTGCTCGTCTCCATGTTCGCCGCCGATCCCGCCGGAGGCATCCGGGCGTTTCATCTCGATGCCCATTCGGGCACGCTCACGGCTGCGGCCCTCACCGGCGGGTGCCCCCATGCCTTCTTCCTCGCGCCGTCCCCCGACCGCCGCACGCTCTACTCGCTCACGGCCCGCACCTTCGGCGTGGCCGAGGGCGAGGAGGTGATCGCCTGGCGGCTCGCTGATCGGGCGGGCAACCTCGAGCCGCTCGGCCGGCAGGCGACCCACGGTGCCGCGACCTGCTTCCTCGCCACCGATCCCGTCGGCCGCACGCTCTTCCTCGCGCACTATACCGGCGGCACGGTGGCGACGCTGCCGCTGGCGGCCGATGGCGGCCTGGCCGGGGAGCCCGCGATCGCCCGCCACGCGGGGTCGGGGCCCGACCCGGCGCGTCAGGATGGGCCGCATCCCCATGCGATCATTCCCGCGCCGCGAGCTGCCGGAGGGCCGCAGTTTGTCTTCGCGACCGACCTCGGCTGCGACGCCGTGCTCTGCTACCGGCTCGACGGCTCGGGCACGCTGGTTCCCCACGATCCCGCGCGGGTGGCAACGCCGCCGGGGTCGGGCCCGCGGCACCTCGCGTTTCATCCTGACGGCCGCAGGCTCTACGTGTTGCACGAGTTGGCCGGCGGGATCGGCGCGTGGGATTTCGACGCCGCCTCCGGCCGGCTGAATTCCCGGCAGACCGTGACGACGCTGCCGGCGGGCTTCGCGGGTGAGAGTCTCGCCGCCGATCTGAAGCTCACGCCGGACGGCCGATTCCTCTATGCCACGAACCGGGGGCACGACAGCATCGCGGTGTTTCGCGTGGCGCCCGACGGCCTGCTCGAAACGGTGGAGATCGTGCCGAGTCGGGGCCGCGGGCCGCAGCACCTCGCGATCACGCCCGACGGCGGGCTCCTGCTCTCCGCGAACATGCCGGGCAACGCAATCGCGGTCTTCCGGATCGACCGCGACTCGGGCCGGCTGGCGCCCCTCGGGGAACCGGTGCCGGTGGCGTCGCCCTCATGTCTGGTGATCGTGCCGTGAGGGCATGGGCAGATTCACTCTCAGACCGCAAAAGGATCCCCGATGAAACCGAACGACCAGAAGACCAATCGAGTCGCCCTCGTCACCGGAGCCTCCGCGGGCATCGGCGTGGCGGTGGCGGAGGAGCTTGCGGCCCGTGGCCACGCCGTGGGCATCGTGGGCCGCGATGCCGGGCGGCTTGACGAGGTGCGGCGGCGGCTCGAGGCCGCGGGGAGCCGCGTGCTCGCGCTGCCGGGGGATCTCGGCGACCTCGACTTCGCGGAGTCGGCCGTGCGGAAGGTCGCGGCGGCGTTCGGCCGACTCGACGTGCTCGTCAACAACGCGGCGGCCCGCGAACTGTTCACGATGCGGGAGATTACGCCGGCCCAGTGGGATCGCACGATCCGCGTCTGCCTCACGGCTCCCGCCTTCCTGGCCCGCTGGGCGGCCGTGGAGATGGAGCGGGGCGGCGGGGGAGTGATCGTGAACGTCGGGAGCATGATGGCGCGGCAGGCACATGGCGTGTCGCCCGCCTACGTCTCCTGCAAGGGGGCGATGGAGTCGCTCACCTACGATCTCGCGGCGCTGTACGGTTCGGCAGGCATCCGCGTGGTGACCGTGGCGCCCGGTGCGATCGACACGTCGATGAGCCAGCAGCTGCTGGCCGAGAGCGATTCGAACGGCCATGCCGAAGACCCGATCCGCGAGTTCTCCGAGTCGATGGCGATGCTCGGCCGCTGGGGGCGTCCGGAGGAGGTGGCCCGGGCGGTGGCCTGGGTGGCCTCGGACGAGGCGAGCTACCTCACGGGCACGACGCTCGTGCTCGACGGCGGCTGGTCACGGATGCACATGCCGCCGCACCTGACGGCGACGGTCGTCCGCGCGACCCGTGCGGATAGCGGGCCCTGATATCAGGTGAGAGTGGGGGCCCACCCGGGCCTCCGGCCCTGGCGTCAGTTGAGAATTCCCTTCACGACATGCCCGTGAACGTCGGTCAACCGGAATTGGCGGCCCTGGTAGCGGTAGGTGAGCTTCGTGTGGTCGATGCCCACGAGGTGCATGATCGTTGCCTGCATGTCGTGGACGTGCACCGGGTCGGCCGTGATGTTCCAGGCGTAGTCGTCGGTCGAGCCGTGCACGTGCCCCGCCTTCACGCCGCCACCGGCCAGGAGCCAGGAGAAGGCCCGGCCGAAGTGGTCGCGGCCCTTGGGGTTGCTAGGGTCGCCCTGGGCGAACGGGGTGCGGCCGAACTCGCCCCCCCAGACCACGAGCGTGTCGTCGAGCAGCCCCCGCT
>CAZONY010000174.1:0-5563 GCA_964581215.1 uncultured Chitinophagaceae bacterium
CGACGGTCTGCAGGCCTACGGGACCGGCCAGGTCACGCGGGGCTCGGCGGGCTGCGGTGCGCCGGGCGTGCTGCGGCCGTCGGCGATGAACCGCTTCATCAGGGCGGTGAGTTTGGTGACGATCTCCGGGTGGTCGCCCGCCACGTCGCTGGCCTCACCGAGGTCGCTCGAGAGATCGTAGAGGGTCGGAGGCCCCTTGCCGGCGAAGACGAGCTTCCAGGAGCCTTGCCGGATCGCGAGTTCGCGGGAGGCCGACTGGTGAATCGTGGCCTCCCGGAGCGGTCCGTTCGCGGTTCCCAGCAGGGCCGGCAGGATGCTCACGCTGTCTTCGCCCGCATCGGCGGGCAGCGTCGCTCCGAGAATGTCGGCGCACGTCGCGAGGAGGTCGTTGTGACAGATCGTCTGATCCGACACCGCGCCCGGCGCGATTGTGCCAGGCCACCGCGCGACGAAGGGCACGCGATGGCCCCCCTCGTGGATCTGGGTTTTTTGGCCGCGAAGCGGCGGGTAGGAGCGGCCCGCCGCACCGTTGTCGGCCGTGGCGATCACGAGCGTGTTTTCGGCGAGGCCCTGCCGATCGAGTGCGTCGAGCACTTGCCCGAGCATGTGGTCGCCCTGGTAAACCCAGTCGCCGTAGCGTGGATCCTTCTTCACCTCGTCCACTGCTCCAGACATCCCGACGAACGTCGGCGCGGGGACGACCGGCGTATGGGGCGGGCACATCGGAAGATAGAGGAAGAAGGGCTTGCTCGGGGTTCGTCGCCCGAGCCACTCGACCGCCTTGGCGATCATCCGCGGCTGGTTCTCGACGGCGGCGACGTGCTCGGCCACGCGGTCCTGCTCGATGACGGTCTCGATGTTGCGGGCGTGAGTGAAGCCGTAGAACGTGTCGAAGCCGAGCTGGGTCGGGCCGCTGGTGATCCGTGTGCCAAGCGGAAGCCGGCCTTTCCGCTCCGGGACATCCTGCCACTCGAGGCCCAGGTGCCATTTCCCGATGCAGGCCGTCTCGTAGCCATGCTGCTTGAGCAGCGAGGCGACGGTGAGCCGCGATGGCGGGATCAGGGGCCGATCGAAGGTGGTGAGCACGCCGTATTGACCGATCCGCCCGGGATAGCGGCCCGTGAGCAGGCCATAGCGGGTGGGCGTGCAGACGGCGGAGGCTGAGTGGGCGTCAGTGAACCGCATGCCCGCGGCGGCGAGCGCGTCGAGCCGGGGCATCCTAAGTTTGGATTCCGGCCGGTAGCACGGCGGCTCGCCGTAGCCCAAGTCGTCGAAGAGCACGACCACGATGTTGGGCTTCTCTGCCGCCAGACCAGCGGCTGTGCATGGCAGCCACAGAAGGAGTGTCAGGACGGCCGTGAGCGAGGCCGGCTTTAGAAACTCCAGGGAGCACGGCATCGAGATAACCTCACCGACCTACCCCACCGGCCCATCGGGCGACCGTTGCCTATGGCTCGAGCGTCTTTAGCATCGTCTCGGCGACCAGGGCGTTGCCTTCCTTGTTCAGGTGAACACGATCGCCGGTGAGTACGCCCCGCTCATTGTCGTCGGCGTTGTGCGCTGACAGGTGGTCGATGAAAGCCATCCGCAGGTCGCACAGTTGCAGGTCCAATTCCTTGGCGATGCGGCGGCTGATGTCGGAGTATTGGTCGAGCTTGGCGTCGAGCGCGTTGCCGCCGTTCTTCTTTTCACCGATCACCGTGGGGGTGCAGAGAATCACCCGGGCGCCATTGGCGGTGATCTTGCCGATCACCTCCTTCAGGCCCGCCTCGAACGCGTCGGGTGCGGTTCCCTTGGCCGGGTCTTTTTCGCCGTGCCAGACGTCGTTGATGCCGATGTAGATGAAGACGATCGTGGGCTTCTTGGCAACGACGTCTTTCTCGACCCGCGCCTGCAGATTGGGCACCTTGTTGCCGCTCACGCCGGCCCCGATGCACTCGATCTTCAGGTCAGGGTGCTTGGTATTCAGCGATTCTTGAATGACGGCGATGTAGCCGTGCGGCGGCTTGGCACCGCCGGCGGTAATCGAGTCGCCGAGGAAGACGATTCGGTCGCCGGCCTTGAGCGGCGTGGGCTCGGCGGCGTGGAGGCTTGACGGAGCGAAGAACAGGACGCCGAGCACGACGGCGGTGAGTCCAAGGCGAGGCATGCCCGTGAGGCTCCGGTGGCGAGACGGATCAGAGGGGCGGCACAAGAATAAGCCCGTGGATAGCGATTCCACAACCGCGTGGCCGGAAGTTGGTGGTCGTAGACTCAAGATGGCCAATCCGAACGTGGCGGATGCATACTGTGGTAATGCGATACCACGTTCGGTTGTACGCGGTCGCCCTGCTCGCGAGTGGCCTGAATGCCGCCGCGATCGAGCCCTCCCCCGACGTGCAGCGGCTCTCCTTCATCAAGTCGTGGACGCCGGCGCCGCTGGCCCTCGATGCGGCCGGGCGGCTGGCCGCGGTCCGCACGTCGTGCGAGTGCATCGTCTACGACCTCGAATCGGGGCAGGAGCGACACCGCTGGAACGACGGCACGCTCGTCGCGGCGTTCTCCCGCGACGGCCGGTTCCTCGTGGCCACCGGCCCGAACCGCGTGACGCTCCACGACACGGCCGGCTGCGGCGAGCGGCTGCGGATCACCGGCAGCCTGCCGGACTGGTCCATGCAGCCCTGGAGGAAGCATGATCCGCCGGTCATCAGCGACGACGCGGAACTCATTGCCATTCCCAACGAACGGCGATCATTCGACCGGGGCCAGCCCGCCGGGATGCTCGTGTATGGCCGCGACGGCACGCTGCGACATGCGCTCCCGCTCCCCGACGACGCCGATCTTCACGAGGCGGTGTTCCTGCGGGGCGACAGGCTGCTCCTCGGCTTCTGGACCGTGGAGGACAAGCAACGCGGATTCCACTCGCAACTCTGGGATCCCCACTCGGGCGAACGGATCCATGCCTTCGCGCGAGACGAGATGGCGTTCGGCATGCCCGGTGGACACCTGATCGCCGTCCGCAGGCGGTCGCCGACGCCCTCGACGCAGAAGCCGGGCACGCTGCCCGCCGCGACGGCGATCTCCATCCACGAGGTCGATTCCGGCAAGCGGACGGGCGTCATCGAAACCGCGCACACGGCCTGGGACTTCGCGTGGCATCCCCAGGGCACCCGGCTCCTTGCGGGCGTCGGCAGCCGCGTGGTCGAGTGGGACATGACCGGCGGCGACTTTGTGAAGACCTTCGAGTCCGACACCGACGAATCCTATGCCAGCGTCGCCTACGCCCCCGACGGCCGCCACCGCTACGCGACCACCCAGGAGCCGAACGGCGTGGACGAAGACGTGGATGACCTGCTCTGTGGCTGGGACGTGGCCACGGGCGTGCGGGTGCCGATCGAAAGGGTCGTCGTGGGGGGCAACGGGTCGGAGCGGCTGGTGTTCCTGCCAACCGGTGAGCGATTCGTCGATCTGGAGTCGCCGTTCGCCATTCGCGACGTCCACACGGGCAAGACGCTCCAGACGGTCCCGAAGCATCCCGCTCCGGTCTCCACCGTGGCGTTTTTGGGCGACGAAAACTTCCTCGTCGACGACCTGCTCACGAACGCGGCGACCGGGAACCAGCGGCGGTGGACGTTGCCCGGCTACAGTGGCCGGCACACGGCCGCCATTCGCGACGGCCGCAGCGTGTTTTCATGGTCTAACGTCGGCGCCTTCATCACCGACGTGGCGTCCGGCGTCGCGACGTGGCGGACGGGGCCGGACTTCACCCACGAACCGTGGGACGCGGCGGCCGACCCGACCGGTCGGCGGATGGTGTTCGCCGCCGCCCTCGATTCCCCCCGCGCCGATCCACGGCTCGTCGTGCTGGATGCCGCGCGGCCCGACGAGCCACTGGTGCTGCACCGCCACGCCACGGCGGTCGCCGTCCGGCCGGATGGCCGCACGTTCCTCGCGGCCTCGCATGCCGTGATCGACGAACTCGACATCCACACAGGGGAACTTGTGCGGTCGTTGGCGGACCCTCCGGGCCGGGTGCAGTTCATCACCTGGGCCGCGGACGGCACGCGGATCCTTGCGGGGGGCGTTCGCGGGCACGACGACGGGAACGAGCCGATCACCCGCGCGGACGAGGGCTGGGCGGTCGTCATCGACGCCGCCACGGGGCGATCCATCCCGCTCGAGGGGCACTCCGGGCCCGTGACCGCCGGGGTCTTCAGCCCCGACGGCCGCCGCTGCGCCACGGGATCGCTCGACACGACCATTCGGCTGTGGGCGACCGACTCGGGCGCGGACGTCCACTGCTTCCGCGGTCATCGCGGGGCGATCAACCAGATCGCCTTCAGTCCGCGTGGCGACCGCCTCCTCAGCGGAGCGGTGGACGGCGCGGCGCTATGGAACGTGGCCGGCGTCGTCGATCCGGCGGTCAGGCCGGCGGCGCTGGCCACGGAGTTCGAGGTGGTCGAGACGGTCTATGCGGATGTCGGCCCGGCCATCACCGCGAGCCAGGTCGTGCCCGCGGCACAGGGGGGCGGCGACTCGGCCCCGTTCACGGCTCGGGTGGACTGGCCCGTCATCCACGTGGGCAAAGTCAGCGTGGGCGAAGAGCGCAGGAAGTGGGGCTCGTGTTGGGACTGGCTGGCACTCGCGCCGACCGTCACCACCGCGCCCGTTGCGGACCGGCCGGCCGCCCGGGGGCCATTCTGGAGCCGTGACCTGCGCGGAACCAGCCGTGACGGTCGCCGCCGGCTCTTCCAAGTGTGGCGCCAGGACGAAAAATCGTTCATCGTCGCCGACGACCGCGACGAGGTCCTCGCCCGGGTGGAATGCCACAGCTCCATGGACTGGGCCGCGATCGCGCCCTCCGGCGACGAGTTTCTCGTCGTGCACGAGGCGGCTCGTCCCCAGCAGCCCCGCGGCGATGGCACGTACGAGTTCACGGTGTACGATGCCGCCACCGGTCGGGTGCTTCGCACCTTCGAGGCTTCCACGGCCTCGTCCATCTCCGGCCCCCGCATCGACCCGCTCGGCCGCACGTTCCTGCTCCGGGTCAACGGCGGCCTCGACCTGCGCGACTTCGCCACGGGCCGGCAACTCGTTTGGCTTGCGGTCTCAAGTTGGGAGGCGGGGTATAGTCCCGACGGCCGCTTCATCGTGACGCATCGCCTCGACCCGGCGATCCGGCTCCGCGATCCGCGGTCACTCGACGTGATTCGCACGCTGGAGAATCATCTCCCGGTCCGCTGGGTTCGCATCTCTCCCGACGGTCGCCGGCTGCTCGCGGGCCAGCCCTGGGCGGACGGGATCGATCTCGTCACGGCGTGGGACGTGGATCGCGGCATGCGGCAGTGGAGCCGCTGTGGCCCCGCGGGCGCGGGGGGCACGTTTTCGGCCGACGGGCGGGTGTATCTCTCAGGCGTGGGGCTGGGCGGGAATTGGGACGCACGGTCGCTGTGGGACCTGGAGCAGGGCCGCGTCCGCTGCGTGGTCGTGTCGCCACACGACTCTTCGGCGAACGCGCCCGTGTTAGGCCCCGACGGCGAGTCGCTCCACCGCGGGTCGCCCGACGGGCCGCGGCTCTGGCCCG